>DATLLB010000107.1:0-7516 GCA_035538075.1 Enhygromyxa sp. | reverse complement strand
TCGTGATCGAGGCCACCGGAGCGCTCACGACTCGAGAGCAAGCGGCGGCCCACCTCGCGGGCGGGGCCAAGCGCGTGGTCATCTCGGCGCCGGCCAAGGGCCCCGACGCCACGTTCGTGCTCGGCGTCAACCACGAGAGCTACGACCCGAGCAAGCACCAAGTCGTCTCCAATGCTTCGTGCACGACCAACAGCCTCGCGCCCGTGGCCAAGGTGCTCGAGGACAGCTTCGGGATCGAGACGCTGCTGATCACCACCGTCCACGCGTACACGATCAGCCAGGCGATCCTCGATCAGCCCGATCGCAAGGATCCGCGGCGTGGACGAGCGGCGGCGCTGTCGATCGTGCCGGCCGAGACCGGAGCGGCCCGGGCCACCGCCGAGGTGATCCCGAGCCTCAAGGGCAAGATGGACGGCATGGCGCTGCGCGTGCCGGTGCCCGACGGCTCGATCACCGACATCGTGGCCAACCTCGCCAAGGACGTGACCGTCGACTCGGTGCACGAGGCCCTGCGTGCGGCCGCGGCCGGGCCGATGAAGGGCGTGCTGCATGTCAGCGACGCCGCGTTGGTCTCGGCCGACATCATCGGCAACCCCTACTCGGCGATCGTCGACGCGCAGAGCACCATGACGATGGGCAAGCGCACGGTGAAGGTGCTCAGCTGGTACGACAACGAGTGGGGCTACGCGAACCGCTGCGTCGATCTGGCCGTGTACATGGCCGGCCGCGAATAGGCTTGCGCTGCGCTCGAGCGGCGGGTGATCATCGCGCATGACCCCGCCGCCTCGTTCGTTGCGCTTCGCCGTGGGCACCAGCTTGTTGAGCGCGTCGCTGTCGCTCGCGCTCGCGGGCTGCACGGAGAAGTCGCGCAAGGAGTCGTCCGATGCGCCGGACAAGAAGCCTCCGGTCGAGGAAGAGGACCACATCAACGTCGGCCCAGAGGAGCCTCCGGTCGAGCCGGTTCACGTCAACGAGGGGCCGGAGCCGCAGCCGAAGCCCGAGGCTGCGCCGCAGCCGATTCATGTCAACGAGGGCCCGCAGGAGCCGCCCGAGCCGGAGCCCGGACCTCCAGAGCCCAAGCGCGTGAACACTCGGCCAACGCTCGAGTGAGTTCGAGCGCGGTTCGAGTGCGCGGCTCGGCGTGGTATACCGCCGCTCCACCACGCGCAGGAGAACCAGATGGCCGACAAGATCACGATGGGCCCGAACGGGCTGCAGGTCCCCAACAACCCGATCCTCCCCTTCATCGAAGGCGACGGCACCGGCCCCGACATCTGGGCGGCCTCCGTCCGCGTGTTCGATGCGGCGGTCGAGAAGGCCTACGCGGGGGACCGCAAGATCGCGTGGAAAGAGGTGCTCGCGGGCGAGAAGGCGTTCGAGCGCACGGGCAACTGGCTGCCCGAGGAGACCGTGACCGCGTTCAGCGAGTACCTGGTCGGTATCAAGGGCCCGCTCACGACGCCGGTCGGCGGTGGCATCCGCAGCCTCAACGTCGCGCTTCGTCAGCAGCTCGATCTCTATACCTGTCTGCGTCCGGTCCGGTGGTTCGAGGGCGTGCCGAGCCCGGTCAAGCGCCCGGAGGCCACCGACATGGTGATCTTCCGCGAGAACACCGAGGACATCTACGCGGGCATCGAATTCCAGGCCGGCACCGACGACAACGCCAAGTTCTCGCAGCTGCTGCGCGAGCACTTCCCGAAGAGCTTCGGCAAGATCCGGTTCCCCGACAGCTCCGGCATCGGCATCAAGCCGATCTCGCGCGAGGGCACCGAGCGGCTGGTCCGCGCCGCGTTCGACTACGCGATCAGCCAGAAGCTCCCGTCGGTGACCTTGGTCCACAAGGGCAACATCATGAAGTTCACCGAGGGGGCCTTCCGCGACTGGGGCTACGAGCTGGCCAAGCGCGAGTACGGAGCCGCCGACCTCGACGGCGGACCGTGGCAGACCTTCACCAAGAACGGCCACACGGTCGTGGTCAAGGACGTGATCGCCGACGCGTTCCTGCAGCAGATCCTCACGCGGCCCGACGAGTACTCGGTGGTCGCGACCATGAACCTCAACGGCGACTACATCTCCGACGCGCTCGCGGCCTGCGTGGGCGGCATCGGCATCGCGCCGGGCGGCAACATCAACTACATGACCGGCGCGGCGGTGTTCGAGGCCACGCACGGCACCGCGCCCAAGTACGCGGGCCAGGACAAGGTCAACCCGGGCTCGGTGATCCTCTCGGGCGAGATGATGTTCCGCTTCATGGGCTGGAACGAGGCCGCCGACCTGATCATCAAGGGCATGAGCGGGGCGATCGCGGCCAAGACGGTCACCTACGACTTCCATCGCTTGATGGAGGGCGCGACGCTGCTCAAGTGCTCGCAGTTCGGCGATGCGGTAATCAAACACATGGGCTAGGTCAGTAGGACCACTGCGATCGCCAGCACGATCAACACGATGGCGATCGCGAGCACGCCCACGCTCGCGGGCTTGGCCCGCTGCGTGGGCGTTCGTGCGTCGGTCGAGGTCAGTGTTCCCCCGCGCTGCTTGGCTCGCGCGGTGGCCAGCTTCTCGCGCAGCGGCTCGGCGACCAGCGCGACGGCGTCGGGGTCGGCGAGCGCCTGCTCGATCTCGCGGATGACCTCGTCGGGCGGAGCGTGCTGCTCGAGCAGCTCGACCAGGCTCAGCAGCGCGAACTCGTCGAACTCGCGCGCCTGGGCCTTGCGCAGGCTCTCGATCGCCCAGGCCGGATCGTCGAACTCGACGTGATCGGCCAGCGCCACGAGCGGCTCGGGGCGATCGTGGAAGTCGTCGGCGACCTTGAGCAGCGCGGCGGTCAGCTCGCGACCGTCGCCGATCTCGATCGCCCGGAGCGCGAGGATCTGCGTCTCGAGCATGCGGGTCTCGAAGTCGAAGCGCTCGGCGGCCACGGCTCGGCGGATCCAGTCGAGCGCCTCGTCGAGCTCGTCGAGCTCGAGCAGCGCGCGGGCGAGCCCACGCTGAGCCAGCCGATCGCCGCGCTGCGCCGCGCTCGAGAAGAAGCGGTGTGCTCGGTGGGCGACGTCGAGCGCGAGCGTTGGACCGTCACGACCCAAGCGCTTTTCGATGCGCGCGCGTCGGTCCGGCCCCGACTCGTCCAGCAACAATTCGCCGGCGGCGGCCCAGGCCAGCGCCGGCTCGTCGCGGCGCTCGAGCGCGTCGCTCAGGCTGCCGAACAGCGCGTCGGCGGCCGAGGTCGGGATCCGTCGGACGCCGCGGGTCCACAGGTACGCGGCGACGTGATCGCCTGCGCGCAGGAGCGGGACCAGCTCGAGCAGATCGTTCCACTCGTCGCGCTCGCGCAGGCTGCTGTGGCGGGCGAGCTCGCGGGCGGCCACGACCACGCGATCGTACTCGCCGGCTTCGAGCGCGGCGACGACCTCGGTCTCGAGATCCGGGTCGATCACGTCGAGATCGGTGAGCGTGATCGGCTCGCGCCTGGACTCGCTCGGCGCGACGACGGCGGGCTGGGGGCGCGCGACCTGCTCGAGCAGCGCCGTGATCGGCTCGAGCTCGAACATGCTCGGGCGTATTGTGAACGGCGAACCTTCGGCCGGGTGCAGCTCGAGCTCGCCTTCGCGCACCACGATCGGCTGCGGGCGATCGGCGAGCGTCAGCGGCTCGAGCGGATCGAAGATCGAGGCCCGCACCAGCACGACGAGCTGACCGTCGAGATCGAGCAGCCACGTCTCACCGCCGAGCGAGCCCGGCGAGCCCGAAGCCCGCGCGGCCGCACGCACGCGCTGGGCGTCGATCGTCGACGGCAGCGAGTCGCGTAGCTCGGCGGGCACAGCCACAGGCGAGAGTGTAAGCGCTGCGTCTTGCAGCGCCGCGATCGTCGTCAGTCGCCGCTGCGTCTCATCTCGCGACGCTCGAGCGGCCGCCGGGCTTGTGGGCAACAGCCTGAAATCGCATGGGAATTGGGACTGAGAGCCGCTGGACACGAACTTGAAAATGCGCCGCTCATGAACACGCTTCGACCTCGCCACACGCTTCGCAACCTCGTGTTCGCAGTCCCAGCGCTCGCGTTGTTGGTGGCCGCCGAAGGCGACTGTGCGCTCGACTGGTGGAAGGTCCAATCGCCCGTGCAGGGGGTCGCGTCGGTGATGGTGCAGCCCGACGGTGAGGTGGTCGCCGAGCTGATTGTGGTCTCGACCGAAGACTGGCGAGAGCATCGCTGGGTCGACAGCGCCACCAACGTCGAGCTGCGCGTGCCCGACGGGACGCTGGTCGAGCTGCAGTCGGTCGGCGAGGGCCGCTACCGGGCCTCGAGCGACGACGCGCCCGAGCTCGCGTGGATGGTGGGCGAGCGCTACCGCATCACGTTCGAGCTCGACGACACGGATCTCGCAGGCGATTACGCGGGCGAGCAGTTCATCGCCGTCGTCGACGCTCCGGCCGACGCGATCAGCTTCAGCCTCGAGCGGGCGCCCGCGTTCGTCGGCGACACCGCGGAGCTGCGCTGGAGCCCGAGCTCGCTCGACGCGATGATCGACGTCTATGGGCCTTCGGGCGAGCTGATCTTCACGACCTTCGACACGTCCGAGCCGAACTTCGACGGCAGCAAGTGGGGCAGCCTCGCGCGCTCGGGTCAGCACACGCTGCCGGTCGACGTGTTCGCCGAGGCCGGCAGCTACACGATCGCGGCCTGTGTGGTGGCTTCGCAGGAGGGCTTCGACGCCGAGCTCTCGGCCGCGCTCGGGGTCGGCTCGGGGTTCTTGGCCGGCGAGTGCTTCGAGCCGATCGAGATCGAAGTGACCGAGTGAGCTACTGCGAGCCGAGCTGCAGGAGCGCGTCGGCGAGGCGCTCGTACTCGTCGGCTTCGTTGTAGACGTGGCAGCTGACTCGCACGTAGCGGACGCCGGCGAAGTCGAAGATCGGCACCTCGATCTGCGCGCGCTCGAGCAACGCGGCCTGGGTGGCCTCGGCCGTGGGCCCACCCGCGCGAGGCTGCAGCGACGGCGGGAGCCGGACGGTGGCCATGCTGCCAAGCAGCGAGCCGTCGAGCGGCGAGATCGGCTCGACGTCGAAGCGCTCGCACAGGCGCGCATGCACGGCGGTCGCGAGCGCGTGGTTGTGCGCACGCACGTGTGCCCAGCCGCCGAAGCGCTGCCAGAACTCGAGCGCGTCGCCGGCCAGCAGCCACGGCGTGGGATCGAAGGTGCCCTGCCAGTCGAGCTCGCGCGCGAGCCCTTCGCCGAGGTGATGGCTGATGATCGGCGCGTGGAAGTGCTCGGCCAGATCGCGGCGGACGGTCAGCAGCGCGCAGCCTCGCAGCGCGCACGGCCACTTGTGCAGGTTGCCGGTCCACGCGGCCGCGGGCGCCTCGGCGGCCGGACGATCGAGCATGCCCGGACTGTGGGCGCCGTCGATCACGACCTCGATGCCGCGCGCGCGGGCGGCCTCGACCACGGCGGCGGTCGGCAGTCGCAGCGCGGTCGGTGAGGTGATCTGATCGAACACGATCAGTTTGGTGCGCTCGGTGACGGCCTGCATGAACGCGTCGACGACCTGCGCGGGGCTGGTCACCGGCAGCGGCAGCGCGACCCGGATCGGGTTGACGCCGCGTCGTCGCGCGATCTCTCGCAGGGTCTGCCAGACCGCGAAGTAGCCGTGATCGAGGTGCAGGATCTCGTCGCCGGGCGCGAGCGGGTAGCTGGCCAGCACCGCGTTGATGGCCGAGGTCGCGTTGCCGACGAAGCCCGAGGTCGCCGGATCGGCACCGACGAACGCAGCCACACGCTCGACGACCGCCCGGATCTGCTGGATGGTCTCGCGCCAACAGCCCGCGACTGGGTTGCGCTCGATCGCGCGACGCAGCGCCGCGGCCCGCTCGAGCAGCTCGAGCGGCACGGCCCCGAACGAGCCGTGGTTCAGGAAGGTCAACGAAGGATCGAGGCCCCACAGGGCCCGCGCAGGGCGACCGAACGCCGGCGTGTCGTTCATGCCGCGAGGTTACCCGAGCCAGCCCGCGACGATCGGCCACAGCATCGCGAGGCCGGAGATCAGGACCATCACCAGCACGAACCACCGGACCACCGCGCTGCCCTTCTCGAGCTGCCAGCGCGCGCCGGCCCACGCTCCGACGACGGTGCCGATCGCCAGCACGATCGCCGGCAGCCACGCGACCTGATCGGCGAGCACGAACACCGGCAGCACGACCAGCGTGTAGGCCAGCACCAGCGTGACCTTGACCGAGTTGGCGCGCACGAGGTCGTAGCCGAGCTGGCCGCTGAGCAAGGCGATCAGCAGGAACCCGACCGCGGCCTGCAGCGCGCCGCCGTAGATCCCGACCGCGACGGCCAGCACGTAGCTGGTCGCGTTCGGCTCGCGCTGCTCGTCGGGCGGTCGCAAGAAGCGATCCGGCTGCACCAGCAAGATCACCGCCCAGGCCAGCAGCATCACGCCGAGCAGCACGCGAAACAGCCAGTCGTCGAGCAGCGTGACCAACCATGAGCCGAGCAGCGCACCGCCGATCATCGGCCCAGCCAGGCGCGCGCTGAGCTGGTGGGCTCGGACTCCGCGGCGATGTAAGGTCGCGGCTGCGGCGGCGCTCTGGGTCGCGGCCGCGAGCCGACTGCTGCCGTTGGCGACGCCAGCCGGCAGGCCCAGGCCGATCAAGATCGGCAGCACCAGCAGCGAGCCCCCGCCGGCCATCGTGTTGATGACGCCCGCGATCACGCCGACGATCAGCAGCAGCGAGGCGTCGAGCCAAGGATCGCCGAGCAGGCTGACGCCGCCGAGCTCGGGAAGCGAGGGCGCGAGCACGCTGCAAGCTAGCAGCATGGGCCGTCGCACTGCTAGCTTCCCCTCGTGCGCTGGATCGTCGGCGACCTGCAAGGCTGCGCGCGCGAGCTCGACGCGCTGTTGAAGGCGATCGCGTTCGACGAGCAGCGCGATCAGCTGTGGTCCTGCGGCGATCTCATCAACCGCGGGCCCGACTCGCTCGCGACCGTTCGCCGCTGGCGCGAGCTCGGCGGTCGCGGGGTGATCGGCAACCACGAGATCTACGCGCTGATGGCTCGCAGCGGTCGTTGGCCGCGCAAGCACGACACGCTCGAGCCGCTGTTCACCGCCCCCGACGCCGACGCGCTGCTCGCCGCTCTGCGAGCGCTGCCGGCCCTCGCGTGGCTACCCGGCGACGGCGAGTGCGGGGACGTGTGGCTGGTCCACGCTGGCGTGCATCCGCAGTGGCACGATCTGCACGCGGTCGCGGCGACGCTCGAGGCCCGCGAGCATGATGACGCGTGGTTGCTCTGCGACGAGGTCTCGTTTGCGACTCGCGTGCGCTGCTGCACTGCGGACGGCGAGCGCAGCAAGTTCGATCGCAAGCCCGAGGACTGCCCGCCGCCGTTTCGCCCGTGGGACGAGTTCTACACGGGCAGCGCGACGATCGTGCACGGCCACTGGGCGTGGCGCGGGCACTATCGCGGGGCACGGACGATCGGGCTCGACTCGGGCTGTGTCTACGGCGGGCCGCTGACGGCGT
>DATLLB010000106.1:0-3598 GCA_035538075.1 Enhygromyxa sp. | reverse complement strand
GAGCTGCGCGAGCTCACGGGTCACGAGGAGGAGCTGTTCGAGGATCGGCGTCTGGCCAGCAACTCGGCCGCGCTCTGCAACGAGCTGCTGGCGCGCTGCCTGGTCGCGCCCGGCCGCGAGCCTGGACAGGCGCGCGCACGGATCGCGAGCCTGACCGTCGCCGAGCGCGATCTGGCCTTGGTCGCGCTGCGACGGCTGAGCCTGGGGGACCGCGTCGAGACCCACGTCGACTGCCCAGGCTGCGCCGAGGTCAACGAGGTCGAGTTCGACCTCGGGCTGTTGCCGACCACGCTGCCGGGCATACCCGAGCGGATCTCGGGGACGCTCGGCGACGGCACCGATGTGGTGCTGCGGCTGCCCACCGCCGGCGATCAGGCCGAGCTGCTCGCGGCCGGCATCGATGGCGCGGCGCGGCGGCGCAGCTGGCTGCTCGCTCGCGTGTTGCTCGAGTACGCCGACGCGGTCGCGCCGTTCGACGTGGACGCGGTCCACGAGCTGGCCACCGCGAGGCGTCGTGAGCTCGAGGCGCTGCTCGACGCGGCGCTGCCCGACTTCGAGCTCGGCATGGAGGTGTGCTGTCCGGCCTGCGCTCGGGAGTTCACCGCACCGTTCAGCATCGACAGTTTTTTTTTGCTGAGTTGAAGCAGCTGGCGGCGTGCCAGCGCGGCGAGGTTCATCGCCTCGCGTGTGCCTATCACTGGTCCGAGTCCGCGATCCTGCGCCTGAGTCGACGACGACGGCGCGAATACCTGAGCCTGATCGACGCCGAGTCCGACGCGGGGTTGTTCGACACCCTGCGGGGCCTGGGCTCGACGCAATCGTCCTGAGCCGATGAACGACGCCGACACACTCACCCGCTTGACGTTGGGCCCGCTGCCGGGCTCGCGCGAGCCCCAGCCGCGGACCGATCGGGTCGCCGGGCGAGCGCAGGCGAGCGTCCGTCCTGCTCCCGTCAGCCGCGTGCGGCCACACGTCACCGCGCGGGTGCTCGACGGCGATGACGAGGTGGCCGCGAGCGAGCCAAGCGCGAGCGAGCAGCGAGACGAGTCTGTGCCGCTGCGAGCAGTCGTGCTCGGGCCGCCGCTGCGCAGCGTCGTGAACGCTGCGAGCGAGCGGGCGTCGACGGGCCCGCTGGCGCCGACGCCCGCCCGCGCGGCCAGCCCGGCGTTCGTGGAGCGGTCGCGTTCGGTGGTCGAGACGGTCGAGCGGATCGTCGAGCCGCGGCTCATCGCGCCAGCGGTCGTCGTGGAGGAGCCGCGAGCCCGCGCCGCTGCACGGCCAGAGGCACCGCAGCCGGTGAAGAGCGAGCCGGCACGCGTGGTGCGAGCGGAGCCGGTGCGCGCCGGCTCGGGCAAGCCCGCGGAGCCGACCCTTGCGACGTCGGTCGAGCGCCCACGCGCCCCCGCGCCGTCGCAGCCGAGCTTGGCTTCGGAGCGATCGCAACCCGAGCGAGCGGGCGCGCGGCCGCAGCCACCGAAGCTCGAGCCGGCGCGTCCGCGAGCGGCCGAGTCCGAGCGGGTCCAGCCACCGAGCACGCCTCGGGCGAGCGGGGTGGAACGAGCCTCGCGACCGGCGACGCCGAACCCGAGCGCGGAGGAGGCCGAGACTCGACCCGTGGCGAAGCTGGCCCGCGTCGCCGTCGATGCGAGCGTGCGCGCGAGCGAGGTGCGTCCGCGTCGAGTGGCGGTCGCCGAGCCGCGCCCGGTTGCGATCGCTCCCCGTCCGGTCGCGCGCGGACCAATTGCCGCGCCGCGTCCCACCCCTGCGCCCGCCAGTGTTCGCGTGTCGGTCGGGCGCATCGAGATCCGGACCACGCCGAGCGCACGCACGCCGACGCGACGCGCACCGGCTCCGGCCCGCGCCCACGCGATCACCCCTGTCCTGCCTGGAGCCGTGTGATGGCCGTGTTCAGCAACCTCCACCACGTCGGCGAGGTGCTCGTCGAGATGATCGACGGCAACCTTCCGTCGGCGCCGAGCGGGACCGTGCAAGTCGGACCGCCGCTCGAGACCAGCACCGGCGCGACCGAGGACATCCGCGTGACGCTGCTGTGGGTCACGCCGCAGGCGACCCACCGCAACGACGTCTGGGAGCTCAAGCCGGGCGGCGGCCGACGTCCGCCACCGCTGACGCTGTCTGCCTACTTCCTGATCACGACCTACGGCTCGGCGGCCGAGGATCCGATCCGTGCACACGAGCTGCTCGGCAACGTGATGCAGATCTTTCATACCGAGGCCCAGCTGACGCTGCCGTTGGCGACGCTCTCCGGTCGTGGTGAGGGGACGATGTCGGTCGTGCAGGTCCCGCTCGAGGCCGACATGCTCGAGAAGATCTATGCGCCGCTGAGCGTGAAGCTGCGCCCGTGGGTGCTGTTCGAGTGCGGTCCGATTCAGCTGCCGCACAACGCCGCCGACGCTGCCCCTGCGCCCGTGGTCGCGCCGGGCGGCATCCACCTGGACGGACCGCAGGCCCAAACGCGCCCGCAGATCAGCCGAGTCACGCCGAACCGGCAGGCACGAGGCGGACGCATCCGCGTCGATGTCGAGCTGCATGGGCGTCCGCTCGAGGCCCTCTACGTCGAGGGCGTCGCGACGCTGGCGGCGAGCGCGACCGAGTTGATCAGCGACGAGGCCTACGCGTTCGCGCTGCCCAACACCCCGCCCGATCAGGTGCTGCCCGGCACGCGAGCGGTTCGCGTCGGCACCGGCTCGGTCGGCGATCCGCCGCAGCTGTTCTCCGAACAGTTGCTGGTGCAGGTGCTCGACTCGAGCACGCCCACGCTCGATGCCCCGATTGTCGCGACCCACAGCTTGGCCAGCGATCTGGTGCTCGACGGGCGCGAGCTCGATGGCCTCGACGAGGTGGTGTTCTGGCCCGACGCCGGCGTGACGGCGCCCTCGGAGATCAAGACCGTCACGCCGGCGACGTTCGACGACACCAGCATCACCATCACCAGCGCCGAGCTCGGCAGCGCCGGGCTGACTGCGGGCGCGTGGCGAATCAGCGCGCGCGTCGATGGCCACGTCTACACGCCGTTCGTGATCGTGGAGGTCACGGCCTGATGGTCGAGCGAGTGGACGAGGCTCGCTGGCGTGCGGTCGGGCTCGCGCGCGAGCTGGCGCTGCTCGGTGCGAGCTGCATGCTGCAGCTCCCGGCCGACGAGATCGCCGAGCCGGAGCGTGGGTTCCCGGGTGCCGAGCCGCGCTGGCGAGCGCTCGGCGATCGGCTGCACGCTCACCTGAGCGCGAGCGAAGAGACGCTCGCGCCGGCCGACGCGGCCTTGCGCGCGCGGCTGTGCGGCGAGCTCAAGCTGACGCCAGCGGAATTTTGGCTGGTGATGCTGGCGATCGCGGCCGAGCTCCACGTCGACGCTTCGGCAGCGCTGAGCATCCTCGCCGAGGACGAGCGCGTGGGGCTGCCGACGCCGAGCTCGGCCGCGCGGCTGCTGGTCGCGGCGCTCGGTGAGCGCTACGACGACGCGCTGCGGGCCGGGCTCGAGCACGCGGGGCCACGGCGGCTCGAGCTGCTCGAGGCGCTCGAGCCCGGCGCCGGTCGTCCGCGGGTGACCGCGGCGCTGCGCCTCACGGCCGGCGAGCTC
>DATLLB010000105.1:0-4042 GCA_035538075.1 Enhygromyxa sp. | reverse complement strand
ATGAGCGACGACGTCTTGGCGACCACGACCGCGGCCGAGCTGGCGCTGCTCGCCAGCTTCGATCCGTCTCGCCTGCGCGACGCGGACGCGACCACCCAGCAGCTGCTCGACTGGTACGAGATCGAGGCGCACAGCAGCGGGCCCGAGCGCGCGCTGATGCTGCAGGAGACCGCCCGCATCGACGCGCTCGCAGCCGTGCTCGAGCGCGACGGTCCGCGCGGGCTGGCCGAGCTGCGCCGCAGCATCGAGCCTCACTTCGGCGGTCCGCTGCAGGCCATGCTCGACGGCTACGTCGACGGCGAGGCCAAGCCGCCCACGCCGATCGAAGCGCAGAGCGAGGACGAGCTGGCCGCGTCGCTGCACGTGGTGCGCTGGCTGACCTCCGCCTACGCGCGCGCGGGTCTGCGCGAGAGTCCGGTCGACGGCAAGCGCGAGCAGATCGAGGCGCGGCTACGCATGCTGAGCATGACCCGGCCGATCACCGAGCTGCTGAAGAACGGCTTCATCGGGCGTCGCAAGGAGCTCGAGCGGCTGCACGACTTTCGCCACAAGAGCGAGGGCGGTGGCCTCCATCGATCGCCTGCGTTCGTGCTGCACGGCATCGGCGGGATGGGCAAGTCGACGCTGGTGGCCCGCTTCATTCAGGACGTCATCGACGAGGGCGGCGCTTGGGCCTACCTCGACTTCGACCGCGCGACCTTGACCCCGCGCGCGGCCACGCCCGACGCCACACCAAGCTCGAGGCACACGCGGCCGCAGCTGGTGCTCGACGATCTCGTGCGACAAGTCGGCGCGCAGCATCCGACGCTCGCGGCGCTGCTGACCAGCTCGCACGCGTTCGTTCAACAAACCACCAAGTCGTTCGGGCTCGAGTCGGTCGGGTACAACGAAGGGCACGACGCCGCCGTGTCGAGCATCGCCGAGGCCATGGGCCGCGTGCTGGGGCGTCGCCGGCTGGTCGTGGTCCTCGACACCTTCGAGGAGGTCGAGCGGACCGGGCCCGAGGCCGGCCACGAGCTGTATCGCCTGTTCGATCGCTTCTCGTCGATGATGCCCGGCCTGTGCCTGCTGGTGTCCGGCCGCGCGCCTGCGGCCGCGTTTCGCAGCGGGCCAGACCTCGAGATGGAGGTCGGTGAATTCGCCCCCGCCGACGCGCGCGAGGTGCTGTCGTCGTTCGTCTACGGACGCGAGAAGCAGCGGCCACGGCAGCTGCTCGACCAGCGCACGGCCACGACCGTCGCGGAGTTGGTCGGCCGCTCGCCGCTGACGCTGCAGCTGGCCGCCAAGGTGCTCGCGACCGAGGGCATCGACGCGATCGAGGATCTGAGCCGCCGCGCCGCCACCTTGCAGCGCATTCGCAGCGAGTTCGTCCGCGGGTTCCTCTACCACCGCATCATCGATCACGTGGTCACGAGCGACGATGGCATTCGCGACACGCTGAAGGACGTCGCGCGAGCGGGCCTGGTGCTGCGCCGGATCGACATCGACGCGCTCGCCAATGTGCTGTTTCCCGCGCTCGACATCGCCGCGTCGAATGACGCCGTCGTGCGGATCTTCGCCGCGCTCGAGCACGAGGTCGCGCTCGTGCAGCGGGACGAGGACGGCAGCTTGATCGTGCGACGCGAGCTGCGAGAGCCGGCCCTGGCCGCGCTCAAGATCGACGACGCCGCGCTGGTCCGACGCGTGCGCGAGCAGGCCATCGCGTACTTCGAGCGCACGCGAGACAGCGCGGAGGCGGCCTATCACCGCCTCGCGGCGGGCGAGAAGCTCGCGGCGTTGAACATCGAGCTGACCGCGGAGCTGCGCATGGAGCTGCAGCCGTACCTCGCCGATTTGCCGGCTGGCGTCGCGGCGCAGCTGCGTGGGTTCGTGCCGCTGTCCACGAGGGACGGCCTCGAGGCCGAGCGCGAGCAGATAGCCTGGGAGCAGCAAGTCTTGTCCGCAGCCTCGGCCGCGCTGGCGCTGACCCCCGCGGCGACGGACGTCGCCCGCGAGCTGCTGGCCGAGCGCGAGCAACGGATCCCCACGTCGGAGCTGCACCGATTAGAGTCGCGCATCCACGAGGCTGAAGGCGAACTCGACGGCGCCATCGAGGCCGCGCGACGCGATCTGACCGCGTCCACGATCGCCGAGCACCCAACCAGGATCGCCGCCGCTGCGGTGCGGCTCGCCAAGCTGCTCGAGTGGCGTGACGCCGCCGACGAGGCGCTGCACATCCTCGAGCAGGCCGAGGCGTCGCCGCTGTTGATCGGCGAGTGGGCGCTGCGGCTCGAGCTGGTGCTCGATCGCATGGCCGCCGCCGAGCGAACCGGTCGCGAGACCGAGGAGGATCGCTGGAGCTGGGGCCTCCGCGCGCGGCGTTCGATGCAGCAATTGAGCGCTCCGCCGAACACCAACAACGCGCTGGTTCGGCTGCTCGCCGGCGTGCTCGGCCGCGAGGAGCCTCAGTACATTCGCGCGGCGCTGAGCCGGATCGGGCTGCCGTCGAAGGCCCCGACCGATCGATTCGCCGCGCTCGCGCGAGCGTTGTTCGAGTGGGATCAGTCGCTTGCAAGCTCGCCCGCGCAGCCAGGCCCGGTCGCGCTCGCTGCCGGCCTGCGAGTGTACGACGATGTTTACGAGTGGGGCAGCTGGGCGGCCTTCGTCAGCGGTGTGAGCACCACCGTGTCGAGCTTTTTCGGCGACGACTTCTGGGCGCTGGGCGTCCCCGCCTCGGTGCTCGGCGCGTTGCGACAATTTTATCTGCACGACGAGTTCGATCGACCCGCGACATTCCAGCTCGCGCGAGCGATGCCCGACGACGATCGGCTCGACTTCAGCGAGGACTCGACGCGCAAGCTCGAGGCGCTGCTCGCCGCCAAGTACGAGAACCCCGCGGAGCTCGAGCGGCTCGCGTCGAAGGTCGGCCTCGACGTCGCGGAGCTGCGCTGGAGCGCCCCGGTGCCGCTGATCGTGCGCGAGCTCTTGCGTCTCGCTCAAGCCAACGACCAGCTCGACGAGCTGACCGCGGCCGTGCTCGAGGACACGCACTCGACCGAGCTGAATTTCGCGGTGCGCCAGGCGGTCGGCGAGTCACGCATCGACGCCTGGGGGCTCGGCGGCGACAAATCGTTCGCGGCGAAGTACGACAAGCTGTTCGTTCGCGCGCTGTCGCATCACGCCGTCTGGCCGCCGCTCTCACCCGCGGTCGAGCTCGGCGACTTCGGGCGGATGCGTCGCGGTGTGTTCGAGAAGATCGGCAACATCCGCGAATTCGGGGTCGAGGTCGCCGCGCAGACCGGCCCGTCGACGTCGCTGCTCTGGTCCGTGAACGTGGCCACCAAGCTGCGAGCCTCCGACTCCGAGCTCAGGCTCGAGTTCGAGCGAGACGGCGCCTACGTGCGAGCGGCCGCGGTCTCGGTCCGAGAGTTGCGCTCGCTCGACACCGTGGCCACGCAGCTGCAGGACCATGGTGATCGTCGCTGGCGCTCGGGATGGCTGATCGTGGGGCGGATCTTCATCGCCCACGACGCCACCGTGTTGGCCAGCGACGACAAGGCGGGCGTAGCCCTGCGCGGCACCGCGGCAGCGCTGCACGAGCTCGAAGCCGGCCGCGCCGCCGCCAACATTCACGTCGAGGTCCAGCACGGCGAGGTCTTCCACGCGATCGCCGACCACGGCCCGCTGATGTTCGACCTATTCCGCCTCCGACGCTTCCGCGGCGTCCTGCAACCCGTCTCTTGATCGACTGGAGATACGCACTGATGGATCGCTCGAAGAAGGTCGCCGACTATTTCCGCCGCATCATGAAGGACTCCCGCCACTCGCTGCTCGAAGCCAGCGACGGCGCGCTGGAGTCGTTGGTGCCCACCCACACCGCGAGCGGGCGCGAGGGGCTCGATGCGCTCGACGCCATCCATCACGTGCGCTACGAGGAGGATCTGTCCTCCGCGGAAGTCGGGGCGCTCGAGGCCATCATCCACCGCGAAGGTCGTCCGGCGATCGACATCCGCGACGACACGTACACGGACGTGCCCTTCGAGTGGCGCGAGCAGCTCGAGGA
>DATLLB010000104.1:0-2331 GCA_035538075.1 Enhygromyxa sp. | reverse complement strand
AAGGTCTGCCAGCACCGCTACGAGGTGATGGTGGCCGACCGTAGCTCGCGTGATGGCAAGTCCGCCGCCGATCTACGGGAGCTTCGCCTCCTGCTGCGTCGCCAGATCGCCGCTTATTGCGGTGCCCTCGGCAGCATGTACATGGCCGATCCCAGCACGGGTGAGGTTGTGGAGGACGCTCTGCGTCCGATCCTGATCGCTCGCGCTCGGGCACGCCGCAAGGAGCTCGGACTGCCCGAGGAGGACGAGCCGAACGAGGCCGAGGAGAGCAAGATCGGTGAGAAGGTCGACGCCGATCTGGCCGAGCCCAAAGCCGAGGAGTCCGACGACGAGGGCGAGGGCGAATGAGCCTTTGCCAAGCGAGTGGCCCCGCACGTACGTCGAATAGACGGCCGGGCGGGGCCACTTTTACGTTTCAGACATCGTCCCACTGGCGCAGCCAGGCTTCGTGCTCGCGCCACAGCCACTCGGCGAGGCCGAGCGCGCGTGCGTTGGGGCTGCCGCCGCGCACCCAATCGAAGACGGCACCACACACCTCGCGGACCATGAATGCGCCCGAGGTTCGCCCCGCGCGGATGCGGGCGAGGCCGCGATCGCGGTCGAGCAGATACACGAGCAGCGCGGCCTCGCCTTCGCTGGTGCGCTGATTGTCGGCGAGGACATCGAGCACGAAGGTCCGCAGCTGCTCGGGGACGGTCGCGCGGCGATGGGGGTGGAGCAGATGACGGGCCGCGCAGACCCGTAGAAACGGCGCGGGGACCTCGACGTGGGTACGCAGGCGATCGAGCAGCTGGCAGACGGCAGGGACGTCGGCGGGGCGCGGGTCTTCGTCGAGCATCCGCATGCTGGCCGTGAGCACGCCATCAATCGCGCTGCCGTGCAGCTGCGCGAGCGCGACGGACCTCGCTCGCTCGGGGTCGAGCGCACGCAAGGCAGACAAGCAGGCGGTCACGTGCGGGCCGACGCGGCCGGCGATGCGAGCCTCGAGCTCGGAGCAGCGCTGCTCGAGCTGCTGCTCGGCGGCTTCGCGCACGGCCGGGCGGGGATCGAGCGTGGCGGCGAGCGGGTAATCCTCGAGCGCCAACGCGATCGCACGCAGCTGCGAGTCGACGCGCTCGGCCTGCTCGAGCGCCTGCGAGACGGCTTCGCACCACGCCTGCACGTGCGGCAGGACTCGAACGCCGTGATCGCCATCGAGCAGCCCCGCGGCGAGCAGCGGCTGGATCGAGGCCATCCACGCCTCCCAGTCGCCGTCGGGGGTCCGCAGCAGCAGCTCCGGCCAGCCGAGCTCGGGCTTGCTCTCGAGGAAGGTCTTGTAGAAGTACGGATCGATGATCGCGGAGCCGTGCTCGCGATCGAAGTCGACGTCGATCGCGGTGCCGTCATCATGCGTGAGCGAGCAGCCGCGACCTTCGAACACGTAGCTCCACTCGGACATGCCCGGCACCTGACCGGAGTCGGAGTCCTGGGGGTGGCCGGCGATGCCGAGCTCGGCGATGCGCTCGGGCGAGGCCGACAGTCGCTCGCGGACGACCTGCTCGACGAACTGTTGGCGCGACCGGTGACGATGAAGGGCGACGAGCAGCCAGCGATCCCACGGGGCGCAGGGCAGGCTCCGCTGCGGTGTGGCGTCAGCAGCGGTCGCCTGCGCGAGGCGTCGAGCGAAGTCGGTCGCGTCGAGTGTCACGCTGGGCAGATATCGGGCCAGACGGGGATTGTATTCCCCTCGCGAAGGGATTCGCCCCATTCCGCGCGGCGTCGCGAGCGACCGACTATCGATCAACGTCCAGGCGTCGGTACACCACATAGTGATAACGACCGCTCGGCGCGTTGAAGCGTCGCTGCTCTCGCCAGCCTGCTTTGAAGCGAGGGTCGGCGAGCAGGTCGCGATAGATCTGGCCGCGTGGGTCGATCGCGTTTTGCTTGCGCGTGTGCACGACGATCAGCTGCGGCGCCTGATCGAGGATCCACGCGGCGCCGGCCTCCGGCTGGCCTCGCAGCGGCGGCTTGGCCAGGGCGGGCTCGTTGAGGCAGAAGGCATCGAGGATCGCAGCGTCGCCCGACCAACCGGCCATGCCGACGTCGCCGAGCACTGCTCGCTCACCGGGCGCGAGCTCGCGGGCGAGGTGGCGGCCGAGCTCGGCGCGGGCGTGCGAGCGGGCGGCGTAGCCCTCGGCGCGGGTGCGGAGGGTGTCGCGTGGCGGGAGGTCGCCGAGCGGCTTGGCGGCGAGCAGCAGCGCGACGACCAGCGCGAGCTCGGTGGTGCGGGCGTCCAGGCCGGGCGCGACGACGCCGAGCAGACGCACTGCGGCGATGCTCGCGAGCACGCAG
>DATLLB010000103.1:0-8987 GCA_035538075.1 Enhygromyxa sp. | reverse complement strand
CTACGACGATCTCGAGCTGCTCGCCCGTCGGCTGCTCGACGATCCGCGCGCGCAAGGGCACCTGCGCGGCCGCTATCGTCACGTGCTGGTCGACGAGTACCAGGACATCAACCCGATTCAGGCGCAGATCATCGAGCGACTAGTCGCCCTGTGTGGGCCCGATCAGGACGGCGCCAAGCTGTTCTTCGTCGGCGATCCCAAGCAGTCGATCTACCGATTTCGTGGAGCCGATCCCGAGGTGTTCCAGCGCGCGGTCACGGAGCACGGCGGCGAAGTGGTGATGCTGCCCGACAACCGGCGCAGCTCGCCGACGCTGGCGCGCTTCTTCATGCAGCTGTTTCCGCCGCTGTTCGCTGGCGTGCTGCCGTGGGCCAACATCACCGATCTCGGGCGGCCGTTCGAGCTGGCGCGGCTGCGAGACATCCAGGATCACGCGGTGGTGCCGTGGGATGGGCCGATCGTGCCGATCCGCGAGCATGATCGGCTGCCGGGGCTCGCGGTCGATCTGCTGCTGCGGGATCGCGGGCAGCCGATCGAATTGGGCGACGAGTCGCTGCGTGAAGAGGCCGCGCGCGTGGCCGTGCACCTGCGAGGTCTGCTCGATGGCGCCACCGAGGCCGAGGGCCTGCAGGCGCGGGAGATCGCGATCTTGCTGCCGCGCTGGAACCTCGCCGAGGACTACCGCGCGGCGCTCGAGGCCCGCGGGATCGCGGCCGATCTCGCAGGCGGACGCGGCCTCCTGCTGCTGCCCGAGGTCCGCGACCTCATCAACCTGGTGCGCCTGTGGGCCGACGAGCACGACGAGCTGGCCGCGCTCGCGGTGCTGCGTGGGCCGTGCTTTGCGATCTCGGATCTCGGCACCTATGTGCTCGCGCGCTGGCCCGGGATCGATCGTCGAGTCCGCGAGGCCGATCCGGATCTGCCGGAATTCGCCGAGCTCGACGAGGTCTGGGAGCCGTGGGACGACGAAGATCCGAGCAGCAGCGAGTGGCCACGTGCGTCGGCTCGGCGCATGCGGGAGGTGCTTCGTCACGGTCGCCTCGATCCCGAGCGGGCGATCGCGGCGCTCGAGCGAGCGCGGCGGATCCTGGTGCGCGAGGGCGAGAGCGAGGCCGCGGCGCGCCAGCGCTTGCTCGAGCAGCTGCGCGCCGACGCGGCCGCGCTCGAGGCCGGGCGCGAGCGCTGCCTCGCGATCATGCGCGAGGCCGGAGCCCGCTCGACCGCAGATCTGCTCGCCGACATGATCGCGGACTTTCGGCTGGAGGCGCACTGGCTGCTGGGTCCGCGTGGCCGTCGAGCGGTCGCCGACGCGTGGCGCTTCGTCGAGCACGTCCGCACGCTCGAGCCCGAAGGGCCCGACCTCCAGCGCGCGAGCGCGTGGCTCGATGCCGGCGTCGAGCCGGCCCCCGAGGGCTCGATCTCGCCGCAGGCCGACGCGGTCACGATCACCACCTGGCACGGCGCCAAGGGCAAGGAGTGGCCGGTCGTGGTCGTCGCGGGGCTCGGTGAATTTCGCCAGCAAGGCGCGCGCACCAGCTGGAGCGGAGCACCCGTGCCGACGCTGCGCGCCGACGGGAGCGAGCGCCTGGCGGTGCCGCGGATCAGCGCGCCGCATCAGGGCTTCGTCTCGGAGGCCGATCCGCTGCACGAGCCCTGCGGCAACATGCTCGCGCCGCTCGAGGCCGCGGAGGCCAAGCGGCTGCTCTACGTGGCGATGACGCGCGCGCGTGATCGCTTGGTCTTGTCGGGCGAGGCCGATCTGCGCGCGCACGTGAGCTACGACGACAAGCCCTATCTCGGCCTCGACTGGGGCTTCGACATGAAGCCGCTGCTCGGCGAGCCGAAGCCGGCGTACCTGTGCAAGCGGCCGATCGAGCTGCTGGTCGCGGGCCTCGATCTGCCGGCGGCGCGGCCGGGCACCGCGGTGATCCGCCCGCGCGCGGCCGCGTGGAGCCTCGCGCACGTGCGGGTGATCGACGACGCGATGCTGCGCGCCGGGCTCGAGCGCGGGCGCCATGAGCCGGTCGGCAAGCCCGACCTCGCGCTCGCGCCGTCGCCCAGGACCGAGCCCGCGCCTGCGCCCGCGACCAAGCCCGGCCGCAAGCGAGCCAAGGTGGCCGACAATCAGCTGAGCTTCGGTGCGCTGTTCGGCGAGCCGGAGCCCACACCCGCGGCCGAGCCGGAGCCCGAGCCGCCGCAGCTCGATCCGCTGCTGCGCTGGCGCGCGGGCGCGGCCATGCAGCGCTGGAACCCGAGCGCTGGTCGTTCGCCGTGGCCGATCAGCGGCCTGCGCTGGGACATGCCGCTGCCCGCTCGTCGCCCTGCGCTGCTCGACGACGAAGATCCACGGCGGCTCGGCGAGCTCTTTCACCTGGCGATGGAGCGCTGGAATTTCGAAGGCGAGCCGCCGCGCAGCCGCGAGCTCGAGCCGCTGGTCGCCATTCACTACCGCGAGCGCGACGGCGCCGATCGTCGCCGCATCGTCACGTGGCTGCTGCGCTGCCTCGAGCTGATCACCGAGGAGCCTGCGCTGCTCGCCGAGCTTCGTGACGCCCGTGCGCGCGACGAGCTGTTCCACGAGGTCGACATCGAGGCGCTGGTGCCCGAGCACGAGCGCGATCACTGGATCGGCGGCCGCATCGATCTGCTGTGGCGCGACGCGGACGGACGCTGGAACGTGCTCGATTACAAGGTCACGGCCAAGGTCCGCTCGCGCGCGCAGATGCAGGAGCTCGAGTGGGAGTACGGCCCGCAGCTGCTGCTCTACCGCAAGGCGCTGTCACGCTGGCGCCCGCAGGGGCAGGCGATCGCGCTCGGGCGCTTCGGGCTGTGGCTGGCGACCGCCGGCAAGCCGATGTGGCTGCTCGACGACGGCTCGTGATCACGGCCGGTCAGAAGGTCGGGCCGAGGAACTCGAGGAATTCGACCATGACCGGGATGTCGAAGTCGCACATCGCGATCGCCCAACAGGCTCCGCCCTTGAGGACGCCGCTGCACCTGAGCACTTCCTTCGAGCCGCAGATGTCCTGGCAATCTTCGGGGTCGGGCGTGCACGACTGGCCCCAATCGAACAGACGGTCCCTGGCGCGGCTGAGCACGAGGCCGGGCGCGTAGTGGGCCTTCATGTCCGTCCACGCGCCGCAGGCATAGGCGTGGGCCTGGTTGTTGGTGAGCACCGAGCAGAGATCGCCGTAGGCGTCGCAGTCGAACGGGGTTGCGAGCGCGTCCGCGACGGCCGGCATGCTGGGGGGATCGAGGTCGTAGTGGTTGATGATGTCGCTGACGTCGCTGGTCGACAGGTTGCAGAGCAGATCGCCCGAGTCCGCGGCGATCGGCGGCGCTGCTTCGACCTCGACCGGCGCCGACGCGAGCGCGGGCGGGGGTTGCAGGACGAACGCTCCGACCAGGGTGAGTGCGGTGGCAGCTACGGCGAGGGAAATACAGATGGTTCGCTTCATGGGTCTCCGATCGCCTCTTGCCGCTCGTGCAGCGACCGATGACGACCGAGCCCGAACAAATCACCCGCGCAGGATCCCGAGCACTTCCGGGTGTGCGGCCATCGACTCGGCGTCGAACGTGATCGAGTCGCCGGGCACGATCAAGCAGTAGCTGCCGTGGCCATCGTTGCGGATCCACCGATCCCAGAAGCCGGGCACCTGCGACTCGAGATCCTTGCGCAGGCGGTTGAGCGCCTGGCGAGTGCCGCTTTGGATCTCGGGCACGTCGAGCAGCGAGAGGTGCTGGCCGGGCGAGCGCTTGGCGTGCACGGCCAGCCGCGCGAACAGGCGGAAGCGCTGCTCCGACAGCAGCAGCTCCTTGCCGTTGATCTCGATGTTGCACTTGCGGCGATCGTAGGTGCCGAGCAGGTGGATGGCTGGCGGGCCGGACTCGCCGCTCTGGGCGGCCGGCTCGCGTCCGCGACCTTCACCCGCGGCCAGGCCGGGGCTGTCGCCGACCGCCTCGTAGCGAGCCTCCTGGCGCTTGGCGAGTAGCTCCTTGATGGCCTGCTCGGGCGACTCCTTGGTGTTGAACGGCTTCTTGATGAAGTCGTCGGCGCCGGCGAGCAGCGCTCGTCGGCAGTACTCGTGATCGTCGCCGTGAGCCGTCATCACGATCACGCCGGGTCGCCGCGCGTCGGGCAGCGAGACGATCCGCTCGAGCAGGTTGAAGCCGATCTCGAGGCGCGGCAGCCGACCCTCGCGCAGCGGGATTTTCAGATCCAGCAGCACGTAGTCGAACATCGTGTCCTCGAGCATGGCGAGGGCGTCCTCTTGCGAGTTGGCCGAGCGGACTTCGTGGCCGAGCGACTCGACCGTCTCGGTGACCAGATCCAGCAAGGTCGGATCGTCCTCGACGACTAGCGCGACCTGCTTGGTCCTCGATGGCGACAGCGTGACCATGCCGGGCGATCATGTCGGCTGATGGTCGTGTCGTCCAATCGCCGGGCGCCACGTGATCGGGCTCCGATCGTGGGCCGCCTGGACCAAGGCTGGACCAAGGGACGGGGCCGCGAGACGCGCAAAGCCGCGGGGTGGCGATCGGCGGCCTGTTCGTTGGGGCCTGCCTGGCCGCTGGTTTTGAAAGCCAGATTCAGCGCTTGCTCACGGCTCCGACCGCGGCTAGATCGCTTTACGGCGTTGAAAACGATTATCAACGCCTGCATCATCGAAACGGGCCAACCAACCATGCTCGTGTGCATCTGCAAGGGCGTCTCCGATCGCCGCATCACCGAAGAGATTCGCCGCGGAGCGTGCACTCTTCGGCAGATCCAGGACGGCTGCCAAGCCGGCACCGACTGCAAGTCGTGTGTTCGGCAGATCCGCCAGATGCTGGCCACGCAGGGTCACGCTCGGCAGGACGCTGGCGAGCCGACCGGCTCGCAGCCTGGTTGAATCGTGGATTGAAAACGCGGCTCAGCTTCAGCCGCGAGCGCTCGAAGATCTCGTGCGTCGCCGTTTGCGGCGCTTGCCCGGCTTGCTAGGGTGCGGCCGAGATGAAAGGCAAGCCCGAGATCATCGACCTGCTCAACGAGGTGCTCACCGCTGAGCTCACCGCCATCAATCAGTACTTCATCCACGCGAAGATGCTGAGGCACTGGGGGCTCACCAAGCTGGGCGATCACGTCTACCGAGAGTCGATCGACGAGATGAAGCACGCCGACGAGTTGATCGAGCGCATCTTGTTCCTCGACGGGATCCCCAACTTGCAGCGCTACAACAAGATCAACGTCGGCGAGACGCCCAAGGAGCAGCTCGAGCTCGACCTGGGCATGGAGTACGACGCGGTCGCGCGCTTCAACAAGGGCATCGCCATGTGTCGCGACGCGGGCGACAACGGCAGCCGCGAGATGCTCGCGAAGATGTTGGTCTCCGAGGAGAACCACGTCGACTGGCTCGAGACCCAGCTCGACTTGATCGCCCGACTCGGCGAGCAGGCGTACTTGGCCGAGCAGATGTGATCTGGCGTCGAGTGCCGTGCGTGGGGGGCCATCGGCCCCCTACGGATTTTAAGGCGTCGGCGGAGCGTATGCGGGGCTGCAAAAACGAGTGCCCGCGCACCTGGCACCCACCATTAACCACGTCCGTGCTCGAAAACGCCACTCCACCATCCGCCAAGGCCCAAGATGCGGGCGGCTGCTTCGGATAGTATTTTGCCCGCCGTGAGCAACGCCGCGAAAAAAGCCGAAGAGCTCGACTCGCTCGTCGGTAGGACGCTGGCCGGTCGCTATCGCGTCGACGCACTGCTGGGGCGCGGCGGGATGGGGGCCGTGTTTCGAGCTCACCATCTGCTGCTCAAGCGCGACGTCGCGGTCAAGGTCCTGCACCCGGAGCTGACCAGCAACGAGGACATCTCCAAGCGCTTCGATCGCGAAGCGCAAAGCGCCGCGCGCCTCGATCATCCCAACGTCATCCCGGTCACCGAGTTCGGCTCGACCGAGGACGGCATGAAGTACATGGTCATGCAGCTGCTGTCGGGCCAAGAGCTGTCCGACCTGCTGAACGGACCGATCGATCAGCTGCGCGCGATCGAGCTGGAGATCCAAATTTTACGTGGTCTCGAGCACGCTCACGGCAAGGGCGTGATTCACCGCGACCTCAAGCCCGAGAACGTCTTCGTCACCGAGGACCACGAGGGTAAGGAAGTGCTCAAGCTGGTCGACTTCGGCATCGCCAAGATCGTTGGCGAGGACGACGGCGACACGGGCAAGCCGCTGACGCGCCTGGGCTTGGTGTTCGGCACGCCGCACTACATGAGCCCAGAGCAGGCGACCGGGTCGACCATCGACCAGCGCACCGACATCTACTCGGCCTGCGTGCTGCTCTACCAGATGCTGGCAGGGCGCCTGCCGTTCGAGCACGACGACCCCGTCTCGCTGATCCGCATGCAGGTCACCGTCGATCCGCCGCCGCTGCCCGACTGGGTCTCGCCGCGGCTGGCTCGCGTGGTCTCGATGATGATGGCCAAGAGCCGGGACCAGCGGTACCCGGACGCTCGCTCCGCTCGCAAGGCGCTGCAGGCCGTGCAGGCCAAGCTGGCCGAAGAGGCGGGGGTGCCGATCCCGACCACGCAGGTGGACACCGGGGTCATCGATCCGGCCGACATCTATCCGCCCGGGTTCGATCGCAGCTCGGGGCTGCCGGCCGAGCAGAGCGGGCCGATGGCGGCGAGCGACTCGACCCGCTCGGGGCCGCTGACCACGACCACGCATCCGCCGACGCTGACGCTGGCCGACACGCTGACCAAGCCGCACCCGCCGCTCGGCTTGCCGATCTTGGCCGCGGTCCCGCGCAAGGTCTGGAAGATCGCCGGCGGGGTGCTCGGGGTGCTCTTGCTGATCGCGCTGTGGCCGTCGGGCGGCGACGAGGAGACCGACGGCGGCGAAGTCCTGGCTGCCGACGCGAGCACGAGCGGTGGTGGCTTGCTGGACAACGGCGGCTTGCTGGTCGGCAAGAACGACGACCCCGAGCCCAAGCCGCAGCCGCAGCCGGGCGGCAAGCCGGGCATCGACGAAGACACGCTGATCGCGATCGACCAGGCGCTGACCAGCAAGAACGAGGACGCCGCGCTCGACCTCATCCGTCCGGCCCGCGACAAGTTCCCCGAGGATCCACAGCTGCTCTGGCGCGAGGGCAAGGCGCTCAGCATGAAGCGGGCCAAGAGCAGCAAGGTCACCGCGCTCGAGCGCTACGGCGAGGCGCTCGACCGCGACGCCACGCTGATCGACAACCCGGACTTCTACGGCGAGCTCAACGTGCTGCTGCGCAACAGCAGCGTGCAGGAGCAGGCCATCGATCTCGCGCTGCAGAAGCTCGGCACGCCCGGCCACAAATTCTTGCTCGAGCTGGTCAACGTCGACGATCCCACCAAGATCCTCGGCTGGGTCGATCGCCACCGGGTCTTGAACGCGCTGCGCCAGGACGCCGAGTCGTTCAAGCTGGTCGACTGGCGGCTCAACTACGCCCGCGATCTCTACCAGGCCGGGCAAGCGCCGAAGCCCTGCACGGCGTTTCGCGAGACGCTCGATCACATCGCGCAGAGCAAGGACGTCTACTACGTCGAGCACCTGCTCAACAGCAAGCTCGAGCCGCCTGCGCCGACCGGTGAGGACGCCGAGGATCTCACCGTGTGCGGCACGCTGCCCGACAAGCTGGTGGTGGTCCGCGACCTGCTCGCGACCTCGTTCCCCGAAGAAGCCGCGAAGTTTCAGACTTCCAAGGGCACCTCGAAGAAAAAGAAGAAGCGCTGATGGCCGAGCTGGTGCTCGCCAGCGGCTCGCGCTCGCGCGCGGATCTGCTTGGTCGGCTCGAGCTGCCGTTCGTGTGTGAGCGGCCGAGCTTCGACGAGCGCGCGCACGATCACCGCTTCGCCGAGCTGGGTCCGCACGCGTACGCGCTGCTGCTCGCGCGCGGCAAGGCCCACAGCGTGGCCGCGCGGCGGCCCAACGACTGGATTCTCGGCGCCGATCAGCTCGCGGTGCTCGACGAGCCCGAGGGGCCGACGCTGCTGCACAAGCCTGGGACCGAGGCGCGGGCGGTCGAGCAGCTCATGCGTCTGCGTGGGCGCAGCCATCGGTTGATCGGCGCGGTGGTGCTGGTCGGGCCGGGTTTCGAGGCGCACGAGATCGACGAGGCGGTGCTGACCATGCGCATGTTCGAGGAGGCCGAGGCGCGCGCCTACGTCGAGCGTCACCAGCCGCTCGAGAGCGCGGGCGCGTACCACATCGAAGACGCGGGCATTCGCCTGTTCGAGCGCGTGGAGGGTGACTACACCGGGATCATCGGATTGCCGCTGCTGGCGGTCTGTCGGCTGCTGCGGGGTGCTCGAGTGCTTTGAGTGATCTCGCTCGCAGCCTCACTCGTATCTGCTAGGAGAGGTACATGCGCGTGCGCTCGATCGGTCTCTTGGTCCTCGCTGCCACTGCGTCGCTGTCTGGTTGTTGGAGCCGCGAGGCGACCTGGGAGGCGCTCGATGCCCACCGCTCCTCGGTCGTGCGCGAGGGCGAGAGCGAGGCCGAGCGGCTCTACCGACACGGGCGCGACTGCATGGACACGCTCGAGCGCGACGACTGTGCGATCGACTATTTCGAGCAGCTGGTCGAGCTCGCGCCCGATCGCCGCGATCTGGTCGGCGACGCCACGTTCCGTCTGGTCGAGCTCTACCGCCGTCACGATCGCGCCGAGCAGGCGACCTTGCTGCTGCGAAAATTCTGGGAGATCGGCATGGACCGCGGCAGCGCGGGCGTGGTGCCGTATGGAGCTCGCTTCGCGCCCGAGACGATCACGACCATGGTGATGGTCGACGTCGATCGTCTGAAGGCCAGCCGTCTTCATCAGGATCTGCCAGCCGACGCCAAGGACATGATGTTCACCTGCGACGAGGCGCGGCGCGAGCAGCTCGCGGCCGAGGTCGAGGCCCGGCGCGAGGCCAAGGAGCAAGCCAAGCTCGCCGCGATGACCGAGCAAGAGCGCGAGGAGTACGAGAAGCGC
>DATLLB010000102.1:0-4604 GCA_035538075.1 Enhygromyxa sp. | reverse complement strand
TCGATCGATGATGGCCGATCGGGCGCAGCCGCAAGCCACACTCGCGGGCGAGGTTGGCCGCGATCGCGAGCTGCAGCGCGACCGTGGGGACGCCGTCGCGCAGACCCGCCGCGGAGAGCGTCAGCACGCGTGCGCCCGCGTGCTCGTGGGCCTCGGACCAGCTGAGCAAACTGCGGGTCTCGAGCGTGAAGTCGGTGGGCAGCCCGGCGGCCGCCAGCGCGCCGCGAAACTCGGCCCGGAACCGCAAGTGGCCGGAGGTGGAGGCGGCCTCCTCGTGCATGGGCGCGGCGCTCGGGAGCTCGATCGACTCCAGCGCCTCGCTGCTCTCCAGCGCGAGCTCGCGGACGCCGAGCTCGCGCTGGGCACTCGTCACGCGCTGAATCTGCTCGTGAAAGACGCCGGCGATCTTGCCGTAGGCGCGGCTGTCGACGTGCAGCTCGTTCTCCCAGTCGGAGTCGGTGATCCGCTCGCGCAGGTCGATGTAGTGCACATTCGAGTGATCGGCGGCGAGCTGCGCGAGCATCTCGTTGAAGAGGTCGATGATCTCGATGATGACGCGCCGACGCTCGCCCGCGTCGACGATGCCCTTGCGGGTGAGCGCCGGGCGTAGCCACGGCCCGGCCCACTCCAGTCCCAGTCGACGATAACCACGACCATTGGGGATCGGGCGTCCATACCCGTGAATGATGATCGGCAGCTTGGGCGCGATCGCGTGGACCTTGGCGATCAGGTGCTCATACGCGGTCCGGAAGGCCTCGAAGATCACGTGCTGGACATGGCCGCGGCGCAGCACGTCCAGCGACGAGTGCTTGTGGTCGAGGAAGCTCTCGAGCGACTCACCGGCCACGTCGTTGCCACCGCCCGAGAACAAGAACGCGTCCGCTCCACGCTCGTCGAGCGCCCGCAGGGCATCCATGAGGCGCGGCGGCTCGCGCTCGAAGGTCCGCGGGTGAAACTTGGCGCCGAAGATCATGTTCTCCAGCGTGTCTCCGGCCTTGGCGAAGCGACGAATGCGATAGCCGCGGCGGTGGAGATGATCGAGGATGTCCAGCGCCAGCGGATAATCGAACCACGAGTCGCCGAGCGCGACCAAGCTCCCGATCGACGTGCGGGCGAAGCTCTCGAGCGCGCCGTCGTCCTCGTCCCAGATCGCCAGCTTCAGGCGGGCGACGTCGTCGTCGGAGAGGTCGTTGATAATTTCGTCGAGCGACATGCGCACGAGTATGCCCGTGCACCCACGATGGGGGTCGCACAATCGCTGGCTCGCCGGCCAACGACGTTAGCGAGCGTTAGGCATTGACCGAGGTCGAGTGGTGCTCGCGTTCGACGGCCAGCGCTCGCTCGAACTCGGCCCGCGAGTTGAAGCTGCGGATCGCTCCGCCGAGCACCGCGTTGGCCACCGCGACGCCCATCGCGACCAGCCGCGACTGCACGAGCACCAGCACGGCGTTGGGCTTGCGCGCGGCCAGCCAATCGGTCCAGCGCTTGCGAAAGCCGGTCTCGTAGCTCGACAGCGCGGACGCGTCGACGGCGAGCACCAGCGTGGCCGGACAGCGCTGCTCGATCTCGCGGGCCATCGGCTCGACGAAGTCCTCGTAGGCGATCCCCTCGCAGATCATCAGTGCTACGTGGGGAGCTGGGAATTCGACGACTGCGCAGCCATTCGCGGCAAGGATCGTCACTTGCTGGGGTTCGCGGATTACTTCGACGGGCGGCATTCGTGTCCTTCGCGCGTCCTTGCGCTCGCACCTACCGTCCCGTTCTACGCGAACCGCTGCGAGCGCGTATGACCGCAATGGACCAATTGCATCGAGCGATTGCGCCGCAGCACAATCGCTCGATGTAATTGGGGCAACAAGCAACAACGATGAGCTTCAGCTCATCAGCTTGTTGATCTCGATCTGCCAGTGCTGCGCGAGATCCTGCACGCTCGCGGCCCGCAGCCGGGCCAGCTCGAACACGAATTCCTGCTTCTTGTCGAAGTGGAAGAGCCGGTTCTTCTCGACCTCCATCACGACCTTCAGGTTGGTCCCGAGGTACTCGATCTCGAGGTTGATGTCGGTGATGTTGAGCTGCTTGGTCAGGTGCATCGGCGGGTTGAACTTGCCGATGTACTTCTGCCCGAGCGGCTCGGCCTCGATGTTGTTGATGCGATAGTCGAGGGTCCCGAGCGCGTCGCGGATCTTCTCGATGTCGGTGTTGCGCATCGTGATCGGGGCGGTGGCCTCGATGTCGCTGGCCCAGTTGATGTCGACGTAGGCGCGCAGCATCCAGTGGCAGACCGGGCTCGAGGCCGAGGTCCCGGACGGCACGCGCAGGCGGAACGGCATCGGCAGCACGTCGCCCTTCTTGGTCTTCCACGGGCCCTGGCGGACCAGGCAGCGATCCCACACGTGGCCCTTCTTGTGGCCGCGCTGGTGGAACTCGATCAGCTCGACGATCACCGAGATCACGGTCTCGCTGTCGGTCGCGGTGAACTCGAGGAAGCCGTCGAGCGTGGACTCGTTGGCGAAGGTGTCGCTCGGCAGCGCGATCAAGACGGTGCCGTTGTCGTTGCCGCCCTGCCGACGGTACTTGAGCTCGCCGGGCGTCGGCGCAGTGGACCCGCCGACGCCGACGGTCGCGGCCACGCCCGTCGCCGCTTGCGTGGCGGCTTGCTGGGCCTGGAAGTGGGCGGGGGAATTCTCGATCGGCTGCGCTTGCGGCTGGGCTTGCGGCTGCGCGTAGGCTTGCGGCTGCGCGTAGGCTTGCGGCTGCGCATAGGCTTGCGGCTGCGCGTAGGCGGGCTGCGGCGGGTAGCCGGCGGGCTGCGGCGGATAGCCGGGCTGCGGCGGATAGCCGGCGGGCTGCGGCGGATAGCCGGGCGGGGGCGCGTACGCGTATGCCGGCTGCGGCGGCGGTGCGGCTTGCTGCTGAGCCCGATACGCGATCGCAGCCATCAACTCGGCCGACGGCGGCACCATGCTCGTGGCCTGTCCGCCACGCGAAGGCCACACCACGCCGAGGGCCGTGTGCCCAATGTGGACGGTCTGCCCGGGCATGATCGGGACCGGATGAGCGCCGAGCGGCTGACCGTTGACCCAAGTGCCGTTGGCCGAGCCGAGATCGCGGATGTAGCAGGTCTCGCCCTCGAGCCAGACCTCGGCGTGCCGACGCGAGACGCTGGGATCCTCGACCCAGACGTCGCACTCTCGCTCGTCGCGGCCGAGCAGCGCTCGCTGCTTGAAGTGGTTGAGCTGACGGGACGTGACGCCGAACTTGAGCTCTACGATCATGGGCGGGTACTCGCGGGCGCGAGGATACCAGGAGCCGGGCTGCGGCTACGACAAGACTTCAGGGGGCCGTGGCGAGCGTGAGGATCTGGTAGAGGGTCACGGTCTCTTTGTCCGCTTCACCGGGGATCTCGAACACGACCTCGAATTCGAGCTCACCGTGGGTTGGTAGCGGGTCGGCGAGCACCAGCGTCGAGCCTTCCGAGCCGGTCGTCGAACGCAGCTCGAAGCGACCGCGCACCCGCGGGAGGCTCGACAGCAGCTTGTCGACTGCGCCGCGCTCGAGCTCGATCGTCGCGCTGGTCTCGTCGAGCTTGGTCAGCACGTACTCGCGCCGCTCCTTGCTCTTCGCGTCGGTCGTGACCCAGCGAGCACCCACGCCGACTTCGACCGCCGGCAGCGGCACCAGGAACAGATCCAGGATCACGGGCGGATCGGGGCTCAGCTGCAGCACGGTGCGGGTCGAGGCGATCCGGAGCGGCTGCCCGTCCTCGATGTGGACGCTCCCGCGCACGCGCGAGAACATGTCGTCGATCGTCTTGGTCGCGGCCTCCATCTCCGCGGACCTCGGCTTCGCTGGCGTCTCGGTCTTGCGCGGGTCGGGTGGGTACTTCACCGCTTCAATCGCAAACTCGTGGATCGCCGGGCCCTCGCCGGGCGTCTGACCGCGCCAGTCCAGCTGCAAGGTAAAGAACGCGGGCAAGACCTCGCTTGGTTCCTCGTCGGGCTCGCGCTGCGTGAGGCCGATCTGCACCTTTCGTGGGTGAGCGCCCGCGTAGGCCAGCTGTCGGCGCGGCGCCTGTCCGGGATCTTCGACGACGAGCTGCCGACCACCGAGCTCGAGCACCTGCTGCGTCTCTTTCTTCGCTTGCTCTGCAGGCGCGGGGCTCGGGCTGCCGCAGGCGATCGCCCAGCTCACGCTCAGCACGGAGGCGAGGCTCGCAGCGCGACGAATCAACACGCCGAAGCCTAGCGTGATTTCGGCGGATAGTCGTGCAGGCGACCGTCGATGTCCTCGACCCGTTGGTGTCCCGCATCGCCTTCCTGCAAATAGTTGGGACCGATCGGGACCTTGCCGTGGCCGCCGGGGATGTCGAGCACGTAGGTCGGCTGGCAGATGCCCGAGACGCGACCTCGCAGCGCTCGCATCAGCGCCTGGCCCTCTTCGATCGTGGTCCGAAATTCCGCGGTGCCCTCGGCCAGGTCACCGTGATGCAGGTAGTACGGCTTGACGCGCAGCTCGACCAGCCGACGAAACAGCGCCTCGAGGGTGGCCGCATCCGCGTTGACGCCTCGCAGCAAGACGGTCTGCGCGAGCATGGGGATGCCGGC
>DATLLB010000101.1:0-4419 GCA_035538075.1 Enhygromyxa sp. | reverse complement strand
GCACATCAGCCGCGGGCGCACGGTGTTGATCTTCCCCGAGGGGACGCGCAGCGCCGATGGATCGATGCGCGAGTTCATGCCGCTGATCGGCAACTTGGTGCTCAACAACAAGGTCGACGTGCTGCCGCTGTGGCTGGGCGGCACCCACAAGGCGCTGCCCAAGGGCGCGAAGGTCCCGATCCCGCGCAAGCGCAAGGTCGAGGTCCGCATCGGCCCGCCGTTGACCATCGAGCAGCTCGAGCAGCGGGTCGCGGGGATGAAGCGATCGGACGCCTACCGCGAGGTCGCCCGGCTGGCCCACGACGCCGTCGCGGCGCTGCGCGACGGCTGGCAGCTGGACCTCGAGCGCGAGGCCGCCGAGCGGGCGCAGGGCAAGCAGACCGAGTCGGAGGTCAAGGCCGCCGCCAAGTCGCCGATCACGATCCTGTTCGAGGATCTGCAGGGCCGCTTCGTGCCCGGCGCGGTCGACAAGCCGACCACCTTCTACTTCTCGCTCGGTGAAGCGGCCGACGGCAAGTGGACGCTCGAGCTGCGGCCCGAGCTCGCCAACTTCAAGCCCGGCAAGTCCGGCGCGGCCGACTGCGTGCTCAAGACCTCCGTCGAGATCTTCGAGAAGATCGTGCGCGAGAGCTACACGCCGTCGATCGCCGAGTTCATGGCCGGCAAGATCAAGACCAACGATCCGGGGCTCCTGCAGGTGTTCCAGCGGGCTTTCGACTTATGAGCGAGCACAACAAGATCCTCGTCACGGGGGGAACTGGCTTTCTCGGCCAGCATGTGGTCGCGAGCTTGCGCGAGCAGGGGCGCGAGGTGGTCGCGTTGGTCCGCGATCCCGCTTCGGCGGACGCTCGACGGTTGGCCAAGACGGGCGCGACGGTCGTGCGTGGCGACGTGCTCGACGGCGACAGCGTCGAGGCGGCCGCGCAAGGTTGCACGGCAGTGCTGCATTGCGCGGGCAAGGTCTCGCGCCACGGCGCCGACGCGATCGCGATGACGAAAGTGAACGTGACCGGCGTCGAGATCACGCTGGCCGCCTGCCGTCGCGCGGGCGTGCGCCGGGCCGTGGTCGCGAGCACCAGCGGGACCATCGGCGTCGGCACCGATCCCGATCAGGTCGCCGACGAGCGCACGCCTCCGCCGCTCGAGATCATCAACAAGTGGCCCTACTACCGCAGCAAGTACTACGGTGAACAGCTCGCGCTCGCGCAGAACAACGGCGAGCTCGAGGTCGTGATCGTCAACCCGGCGCTGCTGCTCGGGCCCGGCGACCACCAGGGCAGCTCGACCGAGGATGTCCGCCGCGCGCTCGAGCAGCGCATGCCGGTGGTGCCCTCGGGCGGCTACGCGTTCGTCGACGCCCGCGACGCGGCGGCGGGCATGATCCTCGCGCTCGACAAGGGCCGCGCCGGTCAGCGCTATCTGCTGGTCTCCTGCAATTGCCCGATCCGCACGTTCTTCTCGCGCGTCGCCCGAGTCGCCGGCATCGATGGCCCGGTCCTGGCGCTGCCCGATCACGACATGGTCGAGCGAGCGACTCGCTGGCTGGTCCGGCGCGCGCACGCGGTGCTCGGGGAGGACGACGCGCTGCCCGACGCGGTCAGCATCGAGATGGCCCAGCACTACTGGTACGTCGACTCGACGCTGGCCGAAAACGAGCTGGGTTGGCGGGCGCGCGATCCCATGATCACGCTCGCGGACACGGTTGCCGACCTGCGCGCCCGCGGGGTCGTGATGATGCGCAAGGCCGAATGAGTTACCTTCGGCAACTCATTCTCTGGTTTCGATGGCGGCCATTCGGCTGGCCGCCCCCATGCCGGCAAAGCCGTCTTGGGGCCCCCACCCGTCCGGTCGCTTCTGCGAAGCTCCTTTCGCATACCCGATCCTGATAACGTTCCGCGCCGTCATGTCCGTTGCATTGCAGACTCTGCCCACGCGCGCGCTGGTGCCCGGCAAGACCGTCGCGATCGTCAACCCGCAGGCGAGCAGCGGCGCGGCAGAGAAGCGCTGGGCGTTGGTCCGCGACGCGCTCGAGGTCCACTTCCCCGGGCTCGAGACGCGCTACACCGAAGGGCCCAACCACGCGCCGGAGCTGGTCCGCGACGCGCTCGCGGCCGGCACCGAGACGATTGTCTCGTTCGGCGGCGACGGGACCACCAACGAGGTGCTGTGTGGCTTCGTCGACGAGCGCGGCGAGAACCGGTTCCCCGACGCGACGCTGGCGATCCTGGCCGCGGGCACGGGCGGCGATTTTCAGCGGATGTTCGGGCGCGTGAAGGTGCAGCGGCAGATCGATCGCATGTGCACGGCCACGCCGCGCACGGTCGACTACGGCATGGCGTACTTCACCAGCCCCGACGGTCGCACGATCGCGCGCCCGTTCCTGAACATCGCCAGCATCGGTGTCAGCGGTGAGGTCGCGCGCCGGGTCAACAGCTCCGACAGCAAGCTCAGCGCGACCATGAAGTACGTGGTCGGCTCGCTCAAGGGCATCGCCCACTGGCGCAACGTCCAGGTCTACGTCCGCTACGACGACGAGATCGAGGATCGTGCACCCGAGCCGAGCTGCCGTCGCGTCGACCTCACGCTCGGCGTGGTCGCCAACGGCCAGTACTTCGGCGCCGGCATGTGGGTGTGCCCGCAGGCGGCGATCGACGACGGGCTGTTCGACTGCCTCGAGGTCACGGGCATGTCTCGCACCAAGCTGACCGCGACGCTCGCCAAGGTGTTCGGCGGCAAGCACCTGCGGACCCGCGGCATCGAGCTGCGCCACGCGACGCGGGTCGCCTTCGATCCGGTCTGGTCCGAGGCCGACGTGCCGATCGAGATCGACGGCGAGCAGGTCGGCACCCTTCCCGCGCGCTTCGAGCTCAAGCGGCGCTCGATCAAGGTTCGCATTCAGTAGGCAAGGTCCCTCATGTCCCACAAACGCGACGACGCGATTCGCTGGGCGGTCTGGAAGGTGCTGTATTCGATCGCTACCACGGTCGTGGCCCCAGCCGTGCGCGTGAAGGTCAAGCGCGAGGTCAAGCTGCCGCGGCGTGGTCCGCTGCTCTTGGTCAGCAACCACCCGAGCCCCTGGGATCCGATCATCGTCCCGTGGTCGATGCGTCGGCAGGTCCACAACCTCGGCACCGATCAGCTGCTGCGGGTGCCCTACTTCGGCTGGATGATGCCGTACTTCAGCATGATCCCGTTCAAGAAGGGCATGAAGGATCCCGGCGCGCTGGCCGAGGTCGAGCGTCGGGTTCGGCGCGGTGACTGTGCGCTGATCTTCGCCGAGGGCGATCGGACCTGGACCGGGCGCAGCAACCCGATCAAGCCGGGCATCGGTCGCATGGTCAAGCGCCTCGGCGTGCCGGTCGGCTTCATTCGCGTCCGGACCGGGCACATGGAGTGGCCGCGCTGGGCCAAGTATCCGCGCTCGGTCCCGATCATCGTCGAGCATCGCGCGATGAAGACCTACGACGAGTCGGCCACGCCCGAGCAGATCGTCGAGGACGTCGCGCACTGGATCTCGGTCGATCCCTACGATGTCGAGGTGCCGCCGCGCTCGTTTGGTCGCCGCTTGGCCTGGGGTCTGCCGGAGTTCATGTGGGCGTGCCCGCACTGCTTCGAGCGCTCGAGCCTCGCGCTCGACGACGACGATGACGACTGCGTGAACTGTGAGCACTGCGGCGCGCGCTGGCGCGTGGACCTGGCCAACTGGATGCGCGCCGAGGCCGGCCCGGTCGAGGACATGCACATCGACGCGGCCTATCGCTCGATCATCGAGCACTTCGGCGAGCTGCCGATCTGCGATCACGAGCGCTTCTCTCGAGACGGCGTCGCGCTCGAGGGCGAGGTCGAGGTCCAGCGCATCCACTATGGCAAGGTCGAGCCGGAGATGCTCGGCCGCGGTCACCTCGAGCTGTTCCCCGACTGCCTGCGCTTCACCGACGAGCAGGGCACGCCGCTGTTGCTGTCGTTCGAGCCGATCAAGGCCGTGCTCATGCAGGTCGGCAACAAGCTGCAGATCCGCACCGCCGAGGAGAACTTCCAGATCATGCCGACCGAGAGCTCCACCAACATGTGGAAGCACTTCATCGATCGGCACCTCGACCTCTACCGCGAGCAGCGGGACGGCGGCCAAGCTCGGTCAGCGTAAACGGAAGTCGAAGAGCAGGTCGCCCCACGGGCTCGGTACGCAGCTGCGCCACCAACCGTCGGACGCGGGGCTGGCCGCGAGCTCGACGTCGGCCGCGACCACGCCGACCAGCTCGGGCGCACGATCGTCGCGCGGACTGAACAGCGGGGTCCCACTTGAGACCAGCGTCGGCTCGGCCGTGAATCCATCGCAGCTCGAGCTCGGCGGCGCTGCAGCCTCGACGACCGCGAAGCGACCCGGGATCTCCACGATGTCGGTGCTGGTGACGTAGCCCT
>DATLLB010000100.1:0-2523 GCA_035538075.1 Enhygromyxa sp. | reverse complement strand
GCCCTGCACTTGGGGCAGTAACCGTCGGTCTCACCACCATTCGAGTTGTTGCTTGACCCGCCAAAGTGGCTCTCGAAGATCTGGTCCATCAGTGAAAACTCCGCCGAGGGCCTTCAAGGGTCCCCTATCACGGCCGGATCCTCGCATACAAGCAATAAAGGTCTGAAAATGTTGGTGAATTTCACTCGGGATGCGGCCCGGCAACTACCCTCGGAACACTTAAATGCTTGAAAAGACACAGTTTTGCGCCCGACCGGGGGCCTGGGCCCCGGTCGGGAGATCACGTCGCGCGATCGCCCTCGGGCTCCGAGAGTCCCTGGCCGTCCCACGAATTACCTGCTCGGCCCAGCAGCGGGCCGACGATCTCGACAGGCCGAAAACCTTACTCGGCCGCGGCTTCGCGTTCGAGGCGGCTCATGAAGGCCGTGTCGTTGCGCTCGAGCCCCATCGACTGGATCAGCTTCCGCACGTCCTGCCCATGGTTCTTGGCCTGATCCGCCAAGCTCCCCAGCTCCCGACACACGACCCGGAAGGCCCGGCCATGCTCGCCCGCCTGGGCCGCGATGATGTTGCCGTTGAGCGCGAGCAGCTGCAGCCGACGGGCGACGTCGTCGATGAAGTGGATGATCGACTCCATCCCGTCGGCCCGCTCCTCGACGTCGGCGACCTGATCCTCGACGCCGCTGCGCGCGGCCGCAGCCAGCAGATCGAAGTAGGCCTCCTTGTCCTGGAAGGCTTCGATCATCCCGACCGGCGCGTAGTCGGAGCCGCCCGAGGCGTGCAGCGGGCGGCAGACGGTCAGGTACTCGCGGTCGCGGTACTCGACCGTGCCCTTGTAGACCTCGCGGCGGCGCAGCACTCGATCGACGAGGTCGCCGTGGGCGAACTCGCCGAGCTCGGGCGGGGTCCCGGCATCGAGCACGGCGGCGACGGCGATGCGGCGATTCCCGGCGTAGAGCGCGAACCCGAGGCCGGTCGACTGCGCCATGCGGGTCAGCAGCTCGCGATCTTTCGCCATCGATCGCTCACCGACGAGGATGTCGTCGTCCATGCGAACGATCGCGCCTTCGTTGTGGAGCAGCCGCTCGGCCAACGCCGTCGCGGCCACCGCCCGATCGTAGCTGCGCCGGGTGATGACCTCCCGGACGGCCTGATAGATGTGGCTGCTGACGTCGCTCACGCCCAGCGAGTGTACTGGCAGCGCCAGCCGTGTGGTAGGGCTCGCCGCCATGACCGATGACGGCCAGAACAGCCTCTCGCGCGCCGACCTGGGCAAGCTGCCCCCGCGGGTGCGCATCGCCCCGAGCCCGACCGGCGATCCCCACGTGGGCACCGCCTACATCGGCCTGTTCAACTTCGTGTTCGCGCGCAAGTACGGCGGTCAGTTCATCCTCCGCATCGAGGACACCGACCGCGAGCGCTCGAGCGAGAGCTCCGAGCAGGCGATCCTTGATGCGCTGCGATGGTTGGGCCTGCGCTGGGACGAGGGCCCGGACGTCGGCGGACCGTGCGGTCCCTACCGCCAGTCGGAGCGGCTCGAGCTGTACAAACGTGAGGTCCAGGTCCTGCTCGATCGCGGGCACGCCTATCACTGCTTTTGCAGCAAGGAGCGGCTCGACGCCGTGCGCGAGCAACAGCGGGCGAGCAAGACCGGGCGGTTCGGCTACGACCGACACTGCCGCGAGCTCGATCCGGTCGAGTCGGCCAAGCGAGCGGCGTCGGGCGAGCCCCACGTCATTCGCATGAAGATGCCGACCACGGGCGAGACCGTGATCGACGACGGCCTGCGCGGCAACATCGTGCGCGACAACGCGGAGAGCGATGACCAAGTCATCCTCAAGTCGGACGGCTTCCCCACTTATCACCTCGCGGTCGTCGTCGACGATCACCACATGGGCATCACCCATGTGATCCGCGGCGAGGAGTGGATCTCGAGCACGCCCAAGCACATCGTGCTCTACCAGATGTTCGGTTGGGAGGCGCCCAAGTGGTACCACCTCGGGCTGCTGCGCAACCTCGACAAGTCGAAGCTCTCCAAGCGCAAGAACCCGGTCTCGATCGACTACTACCGCGAGCTCGGCTATCTGCCCGAGACGCTGCTCAACTTCCTCGGCACGATGGGCTTCTCGATCGGCGGCGATCGTGAGCGCTTCACCGTCGACGAGATGATCGAGCACTTCGACTGGTCGCGCGTCAGCGTCGGCGGCCCGGTCTTCGATCAAACCAAGCTCGAGGCCTTCAATGCCCACGACATCCGCTCGATGTCGATCGACGCGCTCTACCAGAGGGTCATGCGCGAGGTGCTGTCGGAGGGTCGCGTCAAGGCGTTGCTCGAGCAGGCCCAGCCGCGCATCAACACGCTCGACGAGTTCATCCCCTACGTCAGCTTCTTCTTCGGCGGCAGCCTCGACTACTCGACCGTGCTCCCGCAGTTCCGCATCAAGAAGCGGACCCGCGCCGAGGTCACCGGCGTGCTGCGGCTGTACCTCGAGGAGATCGAGGTCGACCCCCGCGCGCGCGGCT
>DATLLB010000099.1:0-6781 GCA_035538075.1 Enhygromyxa sp. | reverse complement strand
GCCATCACCATCACCGTCGCCCTCGGCTTCGGCCTCGTTGCCCTCGGCCTCGGCTTCGGCCTCGTTGCCTTCGGCTTCCGCTTCGGCTTCGCCGGTCTCCGCGGTCTCGGTGTTGCCGACGTCGTCGCCGGCTTCGCTGTCGCTGTCGCTACTGCACGCGATCAGCGAGACGCAGCTCAGCAGGCACGAGGTGATCAGGGTCAGGCGAGTCGCAGTTTGCTTCCGCATGACCGAGATCTATCAAGCTCGGCCTTGCGCGTCGCCCTGCTCGCGCGCGACACTCCGGGCCACATGGACAAGACCTACCCATCCGCCGCCGCCGCGATCGAGGGGATGCGCGACGGCATTACTTTGATGTCGGGTGGCTTCGGCCTGTGCGGCAACCCGGAGAACCTGATCAAGGCCATCCATGCGGCGGGCTTCAAGAACCTCGACATCATCTCCAACAACTGCGGCGTCGACGGCGTTGGGCTGGGCATCCTGCTCGACGCGGGGCAGGTGCGGAGCATGACCGGCTCGTACGTGGGCGAGAACAAGACCTTCGAGCGCCTGTTTCTGTCCGGCGAGCTGAAAGTAACGCTGGTGCCACAGGGCACGCTCGCCGAGTGCATTCGTGCGGGCGGGGCCGGGATTGGCGGCTTCTATACGCCGACCGGCTACGGCACGCCCGTGGCCGACGGCAAGGAGGTGCGCGAGATCGACGGCCGCTGGTACGTGTTCGAGAAGCCGCTGAAGGCCGACTTCGCGATCGTCAAGGCCTGGAAGGGCGACCGCCACGGCAACCTCGTCTATCGCTACACCGCGAACAACTTCAATCAAGCGATGGCGACCGCTGCGGCCGTGACCATCGCCGAGGTCGAGGAGCTGGTCGAGCCCGGCGAGCTCGATCCCAACTTCATCCATACCCCCGGCATTTACGTGGATCGCATCATCGTCGGTCCCTCGTACGACAAGCCGATCGAATTCCGCACCACGAGGGAGGCCTGAGTCATGGCGTTGTCGCGTGAACAAATCGTCAAGCGCGTGGCTCGGGAGCTGCGTGATGGCTTTTACGTCAACCTCGGCATCGGCATGCCGACGCTGGTCGCCAATTATGTGCCCGAGGGCATGCAGGTGATCTTGCACAGCGAGAACGGCCTGCTCGGCATGGGCCCGTTCCCGCGCGAGGACGAGGTCGACCCCGATCTCATCAACGCCGGCAAGCAGACGGTCACGGCGATCCCCGGCGCGAGCTTCTTCGGCAGCCACGACAGCTTCGCGATGATCCGCGGCGGCCACCTCGATCTGTGCGTGCTCGGGGCCATGGAGGTCAGCGAGCACGGCGATCTGGCCAACTGGATGATCCCCGGCAAGCAGGTCAAGGGCATGGGCGGCGCGATGGATCTGGTCGCCGGCGCCAAGCGGGTGATCGTGACCATGGATCACTGCAACAAGGACGGCGAGCCCAAGCTGCTGCGTCAGTGCGCGCTGCCGTTGACCGGCAAGCGCGTCGTCCACGAGCTCATCACCGATCTCGGCTATTTCCGGCTCGGCGAGCGCGGCTGCGAGCTGATCGAGATTGCGCCCGGGGTCAGCGTGGAGGAGGTCCGCGCCAAGACCGAGTGCGAGGTCGCGGTGCCGAAGGGCGAGCTGCCCGTCATCGACGTGTGAATGGCTGCGAGGACGGCCGGCACCGCGCCGGCCGTCCTGCTCCGGTCAAGTTCCGCTCTCGATGATCACCACGTATTCGGACATCGCAGGCTCGAAGGGCAGCACGCGCGGGTAGGCGAGCACCAGCACGCGGTGGACCATGCCATTTTTCTCGATCGCCTGGGTCAGCGCAGTGTCGGCGAATTTCTTCAGCAGCTCGTCGAGCTCCTTCGGATCGATCTCGGCCCCGTCCATGGCCAGGTCGTAGCCGTCGGCCATCGGCATCTCGGCGGCGCAACCGGTGCCCAGCTGGTCGGCGGGCTGCCAGGTGGCCGGGAACACGAGCTTGCCGGTCCCATCCATCACGATCGAGCCCTCGAAGGTGAGCTGGCCGAGCTGGCTGCTGATCACCGCGACTCCGCCCTCGGCGGCCTCGGGCGCGCGGTAGAACACGAAGTTGCGGTCGTCCTCGGCGGGCGTCAGCAACATGCTGTCTTCCCGGCAGCACTCGCTGAGCTCGCGGGCGGCCGCCTCATCGAGCGGCTCCTCGGCGTATGCGGCACACGTGTGCGCCCACTCGAGCGGCTCGAGGTTCTCGTAATTGAAGCGCACGACGATCGAGCAGCCGCCGTCGGCCTGCATCAGCTCGGGTGCGATCATGTCGGCGGCCATTTGGCATTGATCGCCCGCATCGCCGTCGCCATCGCCCGGTTCGCCGTCGCCATCGCCCGGCTCGCCATCGCCATCACCGGGCTCGCCGTCGCCATCGCCGATTTCTTCTTGGCCTTCACCGTCACCATCACCAGTTCCGTCACCGTCTCCGTCGCCGACTTCGTCGTCGCCGGGCTTTTGCTCATCGTCGGCGCAGCCGAACATCAGAGTGGTCGCTGTAATCGCCAGGAGTGTGTGGAGTAGAGGTCGTGTTCGCATGCCGGTGTGCCTAGCACTGCAAACTCGAATGGCCTCAACTGGTCATGCACGAATATCGCGAATGATGGATTCTGGTCATCTACGCGTGCATTGTAGAAGCAGACGGCAGGCTCGCCGCAGCATCGGCGCGTCAATCGGTCGAATCGACGGCGACTCGAGGCGATCAATGGATCTCGGCGAAGCGAACCATTCGCCGGATGATCGACGCGAGCTGCTCCGGCGCCTCGAGATTCGGCGAGTGTCCGATGCCGGTCATGCACACGCGCTCGCAGGCCATCGCCTGGGCCGCGCGTGCGGCCGTCGGGCCGCCACACAGCGGATCGAGCTCGCCGTCGACGACGATCCGCGGCATCGCGAGGGCGCGCAGGGCATCGCCGGGACGCCAAGCGATCAGCGCGTCGAGGTTGCGCATGGTCGCGAGCTCGCGCTGGCGATGACCGGTGATGATCAGCTCGTGCCAGAGCTCGTCGCGCGGCGCCTTGGGGGCCATGCCGGCCATCAGGCGACCGAACAGCTCGCGATCGGCGTGCACTCGAGCCTGGTCTTCACGGCGGGCCCACTTCTCGGGCATGCCGTCGACCCAGCACGGCGCCACCACCACCAGCGAGGCCACGCGCTCGGGCCAGCGCAGAGCCATCTGCGTGATCACGGCGGAGCCGAGCGAGTGACCGACCAAGTGCACGCGCTCGAGCGCGAGCGCGTCGAGGAACGCGAGCAGATCCGCGGCGAGCTCTGCGATCGAGTAGCCGTGATCCGGGCCTGTCGTGTCGCCGCGGCCGCGCTGGTCGATGGCCAGCATGCGGTGCTCGGGCAGCCTGCGACCGAGCGCCGCGGTGGTCGGGATCCACCAGCGATGCGTGGACCAGTTGCCGTGCACGAGCACGATCGGCAGGCGCCGCGGCGAGTCGTGCGGTTCGGCCCGCGCGGGGTGGCACTCGCGATAGTGAATCCGCAGCGCTCCCGCGTGGGCCTCGGGCATCAGAGCTTGATCTTGATGTGGGCGTGCGCTTCCACGATCACGCCGACCTGCTTGCCGTCGATCTGCAGTGTGACCACGCCGAGGTTGGGCACGGGGATCTCGGCGGTCTTGCCCGGCGAGGCGATCGCGGTGCCCTTGAGCCAGCGCGGCCCGCTGTACTCGACGTCCTTCTGTCCGCCCTCGGCGATCAGCTCGATCATGCCGCCGTCACCCGAGAACCACTCCACGTCGTAGGGATAGAAGGCGCGGATCTTCTGCTCGAGCTCGCTGGCGCGGCGGTCGAACTCGGGGCCGCGGAACGGGTGCAGCACACCCTGCTCGGCGATGCGCTTGCGCGCGCGATCGAGGTAGGCGAGCGCTCCGGGGTACTGGTTGACGCGAGCGCCCGGGTAGTCGAAGCCGGCGATCTTGCGGGCCTCCTGCAGCTCCTTGGTCTTGAGCTCGTCGTTGCGCGACTCGGCGAGCACGTAGGCACGCGCGAGCCGGACTTCGGGCAGATCGGCGGCGAGCTGCTCGGCCTCGGCGAGCGCGGCCTCGGCCTTGGGGATGCTGCCGGCCTCGAGCGCCTGAAACGCCTGAATGGAGTAGAGGATCGCCTTGACCTGCTCGGCGTCCTTGCCCGGCGCGGCGTCCTTGGCAAGCGTGTCGAAGGCGAGGTCGACGCGACCATTGGCCGCGATCGCCAGCACCTGCTGCAGCTTGAGCCGGTTGTTGTCGCCGTCGATCTTGCGCGCGTCGGCGATGTCCCGCGCCGCGCCGGCAGGGTCGCCCTTGCCGAGGTGCTGGGCCGCACGCGCCGAGTACATGATCACCAGCGCTGCGCCCATGACTTGGCGCTGGGTGGGCTCGAGGTACTGGCCGGACTTCTCGAGCAGGCTGCGGAGGCTCTCGATCGCCGGATCCGAGTCGCCGTTGCGGAACTGCTCCTGGGCGATCTTGAAGCGCAGATCGAACTCGGGCTCGTCCTGCAGCGCGGGGGTGCGAATCGCAAAGCCGTCGACCACGAGCTGGTTCTGACGAGTCGCCGCGGCCGCCAACAGGTATTGCTGGCGGAGCTGACGGAACTTGGTCTCCGCCTCGGCCTGACCGATCGCGACCAGCGGCGCGGCGGCCTCGAGCATCGCCTTGGCCTTGACGAGATCAGGCGGATCCTCGGCGAGGTAGGTCGAGGCGAGGCCGAGCGCGTCGATCGGATCGTGGCCGAGATCGAAGGCTTGCTGGAAGATCAGCCGGGCGTTGCCGACGTCGCCGATCTCGAGCGCCTTCTGAGCTTCTTGGTGGAGCATCATCCCGACCAGGCGCCCGCAGGTCGAGCAGCCTTCGTAGGCGAGCAGCTCGCGGGCGTCGGCCATGAACCCGCGCTTCATCAGCAGGCGCGCGAGGTCGAGGCGCGCTTGCTCGTTCCTGGGATCGAGCTCGAGCGCCTCGGTGAACATGTTCTCCGCCTGGCGCGGCTCGTCGGCGGCGATCTTCTCGCCCTTCTTGGCGAGCAGCACCGAGAGCAGCTTGGCAGCCTCGGCCTTGCTCGAGCCCTGCTGCATGGCTTTGCGAAGTTGCACCTCCGCTTCGTCCTGGTCGCCGATCGCCAGCGCTTCCTGGGCGCGGTCGAGGGCTCCGGCGCAGCCGCTGAGCCCGGTCAGGGCGACGGCGAGAACGAAGGGGGCGAGGACACGCTGCGTTTTGCTGTCAGGCATCGGAACGCCGCGAGATATATCGCTGATGGCTCGCGAATCCAAACTCGGTCGCGCACGCGCGAAGCAAGCCCGGATTCGGCGCATCGCGTAGACTGCCGGCCGGTCATGGCCACACCGTTCGATGTCGACGCAAAAACCATTTTCCTGACACTGACGGGATCCCACGCCTACGGGACCGCGCAGCCGGGCTCGGACGTCGACGTGCGCGGCTGTTGCGTGGCACCGCTGCGCGTGCGCCTGTCGTTCCGTACACGGTTCGAGCAGCTCGCGTGGCTCCGCGCGCGCACCAACGCCTGCTCGAACACGGGACCGAGCGGCCAAGGATCGGGCGAGCCGGGCAGCCACGCGAGCGCCGGGCCTTCACTGGAGACCGTCGCGGCGCCGCCCGACGTCGTCATCTACGATCTCGCCAAGCTGGTCGGTCTGTGCGTGCAGGCCAACCCCAACATGCTCGAGCTGCTGTTCGTGGACGAGCGCGAGATCCTGTTCAGCACGCCGATCTGGGAGCGGCTGCGGGCGCGTCGGGCCGAGTTCCTCTCGCAGAAAGTCCGCCACACCTTCGCCGGCTATGCGCAAGGGCAGCTCAAGCGCATCCAGGGCCACCGCGAGTGGCTGCTGCACCCGCCCGATCACGAGCCCACGCGCGCCGAATTCGGGCTGCCCGAGCAGTCGCTGCTCTCGGCCGACGAGCGCAACAGCATCGAGGAGAGCATCGCCAAATTGATCCGCTCGTGGTCGGTCGACGAGGCCATCGAGCTGCCGGGGGCCGAGCGCGACGTGCTGCGCGAGCGCCTGCGCGAGTTCTGGAGCGCGGCCTTGCAGGCCCGGCCGTCGGTCGAGCTCGGTGAGAGGGCGCCGCTCGATGCCAGCCGCGAGGAGCAGCTCGACGAGCAGCTGGCCGAGATCGCCGGCGCGAGCCTGGGCATCGGCGCGGCGGTGCTGCGGACCCTGAAGCAGGAGCGACGCTACCGAGGCGCGCGCAAGCGTTGGGAGCAGTTTCAACGCTGGCAGCGGGATCGCAACCCCAAGCGCGCGGCGCTGGAGGCCGAGCATGGCTACGACACCAAGCACGGCATGCACCTGATTCGGTTGCTGCGGATGGGATTGGAGATCCTGCGCGACGGTGAGGTGCGGGTGCGACGGGGTGACGCGGACGAGCTGCTGGCGATCCGCAATGGTGCGCTTGGGTATGACGAATTGCTCGCGCAGGCCAACGCGCTCGAGCTGGGCATGCGCGAGGCGCTGAAGACCACCCGCTTGCCGCGGGCGCCGGACGAGGAGGCGATCGACGAATTGCTGATCGAGCTGCTGCGGGAGTCTGCGTGATCGAGGAGGGGGCGCAGCTCTGGGCTGCGGGGGATCGCGAAGGAGCCTTCGAGGCGCTTTGTCGCGTGTGGGCGGAGTCGCAGGACCTCGAGCTCGGCGAGCTGATCGAGCAGATCAGCGAGGTGTTGGTGCGCGAGCGGACGCGCGTCGGCGAGCTGAGCCTGGCGGAGAAACATGCGGCCTTGATGGTCGCGGCCAAGGCCGGCGATCGCGTGGCCGTGCA
>DATLLB010000098.1:0-2896 GCA_035538075.1 Enhygromyxa sp. | reverse complement strand
GGTTGTGCCCAGTTTGGGGGTGCGATCGCTCCCTGAAGCTGGCGCGGGAACCTCGGAGGGCGGGGGATCGCTCCCTGAAGCTGAGGTGGGGACCCTTCGAGGGCGGCGGATCGCTTCGGGAAGCTGGGGCGGGGACCCTTCGAGGGCTCGCGATCGCTCCGCGAAGCTGGGGCGGGGCCCTCGGAGGCTCAGCTCGACTCGGCGACCAGCTCGGCGAGCCGATTGAGGCCGGTCTCGACCTGCTCGAGCTCGGGGCCGAAGCTCAGCCGCACGAAGCCCGACAGGCGCGAGGCGATGTGATCGCGGCGCTTGCCGGGGTCGACGTCGAAGAACACGCCGGGCACGGTGATCACCCGCCGCTCGAGGGCCTTGCGAAAGAAAGCCATGCCGTCGGACAGCGGCTCGGGCAGCTCGCGGAGATCGGCGAAGCAATAGAACGCACCCTCGGGGCCGCCATCGTCGGCACCGGCGACGCCGATGCCGATCGCGGCGAGGCGCTCGAGCATCAGCTTGCGCTTGCGCGCGAACGCAGCCTGGATCGCGGCCGCTTCACGATCGGCCAGCTCGAGCTCGAGCAGCGGCAACGCGGCGCGCTGGATCGCATGCGGAGCGCCGCCGTCGAGGAAGCTGCCGGCCGAGGCGACGCGCTCGATCACCGACTTGGGGCCGACGGTCCAGCTCAGCCGCAATCCTGGGTAGCGCCAGTTCTTGGTCAGGCCGTCGACGACCACGACCGGATCGGTGTCGACGTCCTCGACCCACGCGCAGGCGCTGATGCTGCGCGGGAGCTCGCCCGCGTGTCGCAGACCGGGCGGGCCGTAGATGAAGTGAGCGTAGAACTCGTCGATGATCAGCGCGCAGCCGAGCTTGCCGGCGGTCGTGACCCAGCGACGCAGATCCTCGCCGGCGATCAGGCGCCCGGTCGGGTTGCACGGGTTCGAGAGCAGGATCGCCCCGAGCCCGCTGCCGACGATCGCCTCGCGCAGAGCCTCGGGCGAGAGCCGAAAACCATCGCGCTCGTGCAGCACGATCGGGATCGGCACGAACGCCCGGAACACGTCGAGCAGCTCTTCGTACGCGGTGTAGTCGGGCAGCAGGTGGCCGAGGTTGACGCGACCGAGCGCGGTCGCGAGCCGCGTGAGCGCGACCCGTCCGCCGGAGGCGATCGCGACGTTCTCGGCGCTGTAGCGGCTCGGCATGCCGCGGCGGTAGCGATGGTTGTAGAGCTCGGCGACCGCCTCGCGCAGCTCCCAGAGCCCGGCGACCGGCGAGTACTCCGAGGTCTCCGGATCGAGACCGATCGTGTTCAGCCGCGGCGCGCAGCCGGGCAGCTCACCGGTCTCGGGCGCACCCTGGCCGAGGTTGCACCAATCGGGGTGGCCGTAGCGAAAGCCTCGGGTGCCCGCCTCGGCCATCACATAGATGACGCCGGTGCGCGGGACCGGACGAAACATCGAGGCCGGCGAGCTCATGAACCAGAGGGCTCAGCCGGGCGTGCCGAACTTCGTCTGCAGGAACAGCACGATCGCCATCAGCGAAACGAACAGGAACACGGCGAACCAAGCCATCGCGGAGAGGCCCGGCGCCTGGGGGTGATCGTCGCTCTTGTGCTGCTCAGCCATGGTCGTTTCCGGCGCGTGATTACAACACAACCTCCGCCGCGCCAAGCCGCAAAAAGCGCTTGTGCCAAATCACGATTCTTCGTCGTTCGGCGCGGCCGGGGCCAGGGCGGCGGAGCCCACCGGGGTCTCGGGCAGCATGCGGCGGAACATGCCTTCGCCGTGCTGACCCTCGACCAGCGCGAGTCGGCGCGACTTGGCCTCGCTGGCGAGGCGCGTGCCGGGGAACGCCTTGGTCGCTTGCTCGTAGGTGTCGGCGGCGAGCTGGCGCTCGCCGAGGTGCTCGTAGGCCTGGCCGAGGTGGAAGAGGTAGACCACGCGCGCGGGGTTGTAGGCGAGCGAGCCGAGGCCGCGCTCGAGCAGCGGCGCGGCCTCGCGGGCGCGACCCATGCGAACCAGACACAGACCCTCGAGGGCACGCCAGGCGTCGGCGACCAGCTCGCGGTAGCGCGGCGGGACGTGGCCAAGGCAGGCGTCGCGGTCTTGCTGGATCTTCGCGAGCCGATCTTCGTCGAGGCTGCCGCTCAGGATCGCCAGCTCGTGGCGACCAAAATTGGCGAGCGCCTGCAGGTGCGGCGGCAGGCCGGTGTCGTCGGCCCCGTAGATCTCGCGGGCTTCGTCGAGCCGCCACTCGGCGACCAACAATCCGCCGAGCTGCGCACGCGCGAGCCACTGCCGCTCGATGCTGACCGCCTCGCCTGCGGCCGCGAGCGCCAGCTGCTTGCGCAGGTTCATCTCGATCTCGCGCTGCTGCCCGGTGGCGATCGCATGCCGCAGGTTGTGAGCGGCATAGAGCGCGCGGTGCTGTCGATCGCGGCTGACCATCCAGGCGCCGATGGCGGTGCCGAACGCGAGCGAGAACAAGGCGGCGATCTCCGCTTCGCAGCCGGGTAGGAACACCAGCGCCAGGACGAGCCAGCGCTCGTCACCGAGGATCCGACGACGGGGCACTGCGGGCAGTGTAGCGCGAGGCCGGCACGTCGACGGACGCATGTGCGATCTCGATGGGCCCACGCCGCTTGGTCGCCACTAGCGCTTGCGCTTGCGCGTTGCGCTGCGCTCCGGTTCGGGGCTGTTGAGCGGCGGCAGTGCCAAGCCTTCGAGCGGAGGCCGCATGCGCTCGGCTCGACGCGCTTGTAATCCAGCGATCACGCGCTGCAACCAGGGCAAGGGCGCGCGCCTCGATCCGCGCCGCTGGGAGGACGAGACGCTGCAGCGCGTGATCGCTGGATTACAAGCGCGTCGAGCCGAGCGCATGCGGCCTCCGCTCGAAGGCT
>DATLLB010000097.1:0-10508 GCA_035538075.1 Enhygromyxa sp. | reverse complement strand
GGTCTCGCCCGTGGTCTCTGGTTCGGATCCGGTCTCGGTGTCCGATCCAGTGTCGTGGCTCGAGTCGCCGGTCTCGGCCGGCTCGTCCTCGCCATCCTGCTCGGCCGCGGTGTCGCCCAGCTCGGTGCTACCCTCCATCGCAGGATCGCCGCCGCACGCGAGCGGCAGGGTCAGCAACGCAACCGATCCGAGACGACGAGGGTCCTTCACGCGATGAGTGTAACCAAGCGTGCTAGGGGTTGGGCACTGGCGGTCCTGCTCACGCTGGCCACCGCGCTGCTGAGCTGCCGCACGCAAGCACCACCCACACCGAGTGAGTCGGGCGCGGAGCCGGCGGCCGCTCGCGAGTCGGACACTCCAGCCTGGTCACCGCCACGCGTGATCGTGACCCCGACGCGAGAGCCCGGCCTCCCACCGCGCGTGTCGATCGAGGTACCGAGTCCGACGTGGCGCGTGGCCACCGGCCCGCGCGTGGCGATCGATGCCGGCCACCACAACTACATGATCCGCGAAAACTTCGCCCCGTTCGCGGAGGCGCTCGAGGACGACGGCTTCGTGGTCGAGTGGCACGACGCGAGCTTGTCGAGCGAGTCGCTCGATGGCGTCGACGTGCTGGTGATCGTCAATGCATTGCATGCGGACAATGTCGACGCGTGGTCCTTGCCGACTCCCTCGGCGTTTACCGACGCGGAGATCGAGGCGGTGGTCGCTTGGGTGGAGGATGGCGGCGGGCTGTGGCTGGTCGCCGATCACCACCCGTTCCCTGGGGCTGCGGCGGCGCTCGCTCGGCGCTTTGGATTCGAGCTGCAAAATGGCTTCGCGTTTCGCGAGCCGGAGCCGGGCATGATCGAGCCGTCGCTGATCGGCTTCAGCCGCGCCGATCAGACCATCATCGGCGGTCATGCGATCACCGACGGCGCGCGACCCGAGGAGCGGCTCGAGCAGCTGCTGTCCTTCACGGGTGAGGCGTTCGAGCTGCCGAGCGGTGCGCAGGCGCTGTTCGTGCTGCCCGCCGACGGCGTGATCCTGCTGCCCGAGCGGGCCTGGGAATTCTCGGAGCAGACCCCACGGCAGCCCGCAGGCGGGTGGGCGGCGGCGGCGGTGCTCGACTACGGACGTGGACGCGTGGCGATGTTCGGCGAAGCGGCGATGTTGTCGGCGCGCCACGTCGACGATCATGGACAATGGTTCGGCGTCGGATGGGTGCATCCGGACGCGCGAGACAATCTGCAGCTGGTGCTCAACACGGCGCGTTGGCTCGCCGGTTGAGGCGAGACGTCGTGCTAGAAACTTCGCGTGCCAAAGCACATTCAGGCGAAGACTTCGACCGAGGCGTTCTGGACGCTGGATCCGTTCGTGGTGGTCGAGCCCGGTGATCGCTGGTTCGTGGATCTCGAGACCCTGCTGCCGCGCGATCACTATGGGGTGCTGCATCGCCTGCAGCGTCACCTGGGGCCGTCGCGGACCCGGCCGGAGTTCGTCCACGTGGCGCTGGTCGGGCACGCCGGGACCGGCAAGAGCACGCTGGCTCGGCACGCGCTCGCGTCCTTGGCCGACGAGCTGGCGCCGGTCACCATCGACTCGCTGCAGGCCTTCGATCAGGCCGACTTCGCGTGCGCCGACCTGCTGCTGGTGGCGGCCGAGGCGGTGATCGGTCAGCTGGTCGAGCTCGAGGTCGACCTCGGTCGCGCCGAGCTGGAGGTGCTGCGGCAATGGCTGGTCGACGAGCTGGTGAGCGAGAGCCACCGGACCGCGCTGCTCGGCGGGGTCGAGGGGGCGCTCGACGGCGAGGTCTCGGCGGTGATCGTGGCTCGCATCGCGGCCAAGATCACCGCGGCGCTCAAGGTCGATCACGAGTACCGCAAGGCGATCCGCAGCCGCGCCGAGCGGGATCCCCGAGAGCTGATTCGCCGCGTCAATCTGCTGTTCGATGCGGTCAACGCCGCGCTCGAGCCTCGCAAGCTGTGCCTGGTGTTCGACAACCTCGAGAAGCTCAGGCTCGAGCTGGTCGATCGGGCGCTGCTGCAGCGCGCCCACGAGCTTCGCCAGCTGCACTGCAACATGCTGTTGTTCTGCGGTCCGGCGGCCGAGCTCTCGCCGATCGGAGCGCCGCTCGGCAAGCTGTTCGTGTCGGTGATGGTGCCTGCGCTGCCGGTCCGGCATCCCGGCGACGCGCCGTACGTGGTGCGGCCCGAGGCCGTCGATGCGATCGAGCAATTGCTCAGCCGTCGGGTCGCGCTCGAGGAGGTGTTCGAGCAGCCGAGCGCGTGCGTGCAGGCGCTGGCCCACTGGTCCGGCGGGCAGCTGGGCGACCTCCTGCAGATCGCCCGGCGAGCGGTCGAGAACGTCGAGCCGCGCAAGGTCGGCGTCGAGGACATCGAGCAGGCGGCGCGGTGGTTGGGCGCTCGGCTCACCGCTGCGCTGCGACCCGAGGATCTGCCGCGCGCGGTCGAGCTGCATCGCACGCATCGCGTGTTCGGGACCAGCCACGATCGGCGCATGCTCGAGAGCTCGTGCCTGCTGCAGTACGACGGCACGCAGTGGTGGGACGTCCACCCGGCCGTGCGGGCGGACGCGCTGTTTTTACAGGCGCAGCGCGAGGGCGGCTGAGCTCACAGCAAGCTCATGAGGGCGTCGAGGTCGAGCGCTTGCGTGCCCTCGAGGTCGGCGAGGATGTCGTCGGCGAGCTCGCGCTTGCGCTCGTGCAGGGCGAGGATCTTCTCCTCGATCGAGCCTTCGGTGACGAAGCGATAGACGGTGACCGGTCGCGTCTGGCCGATTCGGTGGGCGCGATCGGTGGCCTGATCCTCGACGGCAGGGTTCCACCAAGGGTCGACGTGCAGCACATAGTCGGCGCCGGTCAGGTTCATGCCGACGCCGCCGGCGCGGAGGCTGAGCATGAACACGTCGGCCTCGCCGCTCTGAAAGGCGTCGACTCGACGCGCCCGCTCGCTCGCGGAGGTCGAGCCGTCGAGCTCGAGGTACTCGAGCTCGGCCGCGTCGAAGCGCTCGCGCAGCAGGGCCATGCTGCCGAGGAACTGGGTGAAGACCAGCGCGCGGTGGCCCTCCTCGCGCAGCGCGAGCAGCTGCTCGACGATCGCGTCGAGCTTGGCGCCCGCGGGCGCGGCGTGTTCGTCGATCAGCCGCGGATCGACGGCGGCCTGCCGCAAGCGGGTGATCTCGGCGAGGATCCGAAATCGCTTCTTGCGAGGATCCTTCTTCAGCGCCTCGACGGCGCGGCGGCGCAGCGCCTCATAGAAGGCTCGCTCGTCGGCTCGCGGTTGGATGCGTAGCGTGATCTCGGTGCGCTCGGGCAGCTCGTCGAGCACTTGGCTCTTCGTCCGACGCAGGAGGAAGGGTCGCAGGAGGCTGCGCAGCTGGGTGGTGCGCTCGCGATCGCCACGGGCGATCGGCTTGGCGAAGCGCTCCTCGAAGTCGGTCTTGCTGCCGAGCAGGCCGGGCGTGAGCACGGCGAACAGGCTCCACAGCTCGTCGACGCGGTTCTCGACCGGGGTGCCGGTCAGGCCCAGGCGCATCTGGGCATGGATGTCTCGCGCCGCGCCGGCCCGCGCGGTCTCGGAGTTCTTGAGCGCGTGGGCTTCGTCGAAGATCGCGGTCGCGAACTCGACCTTGGCGAGCGCCTCGATCTCGATCGCGAGCACGCCGTAGCTGCACACGAGCAGGTCGCGACGGCCGAGCTGAGCGAGCACGGCCGCACGGTCGCCGCTCTCGGCCAGGATCGTCGTGCGCAGGTTGGGGGCGAAGCGCGAGGCCTCGCTCGTCCAGTTGATGACGACCGAGGTCGGGCACACGACCAGCGCGGGGCCCTTGCTGGCGCGCTGGCTCAGCAGCGCCAATGCCTGCACGGTCTTGCCGAGGCCCATGTCGTCGGCCAGGCAGCCGCCGAGCCCGGCCTCGGCGAGCCGCCACATCCACGCGTAGCCGTCCTTTTGATAGTCGCGCAGCTCGGCCGCGAAGCCGCGCGGGCGTCGGGGCTGGGCGCTGGCGAGCTTGCGCAGGCGCTGGAGTCGGGCGAGCGCCTCGTCGTCGAAGCTCGCGCCCTCGAGATCGGCGGTGAGCTCGTCGAGCAGCGGCAGCATGACCGGCGACGCACGCAGGCCGTCGCGCTTGCGCTCGGCGAGGGGCTCGAGCGCGTCGAGGCGCCGACGCAGCTGCTCGGACAGCGCGACGAAGCGACCCTCGTCGAGCCGCACGAAGCGATCGCCTGCGCGCGCGTCGAGCAGCTGGCGAAAGCTCAGCACTTCGCCCTCGTCGAGCTCGAGCTGCACGTCGACGCCGAGCCAGTCGCGCTGGCTGGAGACCTCGAGCTTGAGGTGCTTCAGATCGCGCTCGGTTGGGGGCTGGAGCGTGCGGCCCTGCGGCCAGGCGATCACGATCGCGTCGCCGAGGCGGCCGAGCTCGAGCATCACGTCGAGCGCGTCGGCGAGCTTGGGCACGCGCCACTCCGCGGTGCCGCCGGCATACGAGCTCATGGTCGGACAGGCGCGCTCGAGCTCCTCGTAGCGACGACGCTCCTCGCTCAGCTCGCGCTCGCAACGAAGCAGACGCAGTGAGCCGTGCTCGCGCAGCTCGGCGGTGATCGAGGAGTTGCCGACGCCTGCACGCAGGTGCGGGCCGGCGAGCCCGAGCGGCGCCACGCAGACGCGACCGCTCAAGACCTCGCCGTCCCAGCCGAGCAGCAGGGTCGGTCGCGGATCGGCGGCGACTTGCTCGGTCTCGGGCGTGAGGTCGCCTTCGACCTCGACGCCCGCGGCCACGCACAGGCGCGCGAGCGTGCGGCCGAGTCGATCGAGTCCGGCCTTGGGGACCTCGATCCCGGCGTCGCCCAGGATGTCGGCCACGCGCTCGAGCTCGGCGGTGCGCACGAAGATCTCCGCTCGATCGCCATCGCGCCTGCAGTGCACGTCACGGTCGACCAGCTGGTGCGGCTCGATCGAGACCCGCACGCCCTTGCGCGATCGCTTGGTGTGTAGTCGCGGCTGGCCAGCCACGAGCGTCAGCGGCGTACCGCGCTCGTCGATGACGCGCGGGTGCCCCACCAGAGCCATGAGCGCCCGCGGGCCGAGCACCAAGGGACCTCCGCCGTGGCGCCAGCGATTGTAGGTGTCGGACATCGGCTCGGCGGCTCCGAGCACGCGTTGATCGTGCTCGTCGAGGTAGTCCTCGTCGCCCGACAGCAGGCGCGAGAGCGGGACGGGCTGGCCCTTGCGCGCGCGCTCGCTGGCACGCACGCGGGGCGCGAGCGAGGGATAGCCGGCGTGGACGCTCAGCTCCCACAAGAGCTGCCGCTGCGGGCCGGAGGCGAGCGACGGCTTCACGGTCGCGGCGACGATCGCATCGAGCCCGATCAGCGCGGTCTCCCACGGCGCGGCGGCGCGAAAGCTGGTCGCGAGCGTGGGCGGCGAGTCCTCGACGGTCTCGTCATCGCCGGCGAGCGCAGTGAGGACCGCATCGAGCTCGCGGGCGACCGGCGCGAAGCCGTGCGCGGCGGCGTTGCTGGCCAGCTCGCGCAGCCGCGCGAGCGCTCGCTCGAGGCCATCGGGCGGCTCGCTGGGCCGGACGCCGATCCAGACATCGTGGAGGGCGGCCACCCAGTTGGACGTCCACGGCTTGCTGCGCCAGGCGGCCGCGTGGCTGCGCGCCTGCGGCTTCTGGCGGGTGCCGAGCAAGCTGGCGTGGATGGCCGCGAGCGTCAGGTGCGAGTCGTCGTCGTACGAGGTCAGACGCTTGCTGCTGATCTGGATCAGTGACTCGACGGCCGCGAGCGCGTGTGGATCGTGCTCCGAGCTCGCGATCGCAGCGAGCACATGACAGACGCCCTCGAGCCCGGGCAGCAGCTTGTGCTTGCGGCTCTTCATCGAGGCCGTCGTCTCGGCGCCGATGCGGGCCGCCTCGGCGTAGTCGCCCGCCCAGAAGGCGGCGAGCAGCGCGAGGCCCTCGGCTCCGAACGCTGGCAAGGACTTCAGGGCGAGCGCGCGCTCGGTCTCACCACGCAGGATCAACAGCCGGCCGACCTCGAGCTTCAGCGGCTTGTCGCCAAGCTCGATGGCCGCGACGATCATGTGCTCGGGCACGACCAGCAGCTCGGCGCTCGCGGTCGTGATCATCGTCCGCAGGTAGGCCTCGCGGGCCGCTGGTGCGAAGTGCTGCAGGGCCGCGGCGCTCGGCGCTGTGCCGACCGCGTCGACCAGCCAGCGTCCGAGATCGCCGTGCCAGAGCATCGTCGCTGCGGCGTCCGTGCACATCCGCAGGATCTTTGCGTCGAGCGAGAACACGGCCACGCGCAGGCTGGTCGCGAGCTCCTGCGGCTGCATGTGGAAGCGGCCGCTCTGCTGCGCCAGCAGCTCACGACTGCGCTCGCGCTCGCGCTCGGGCTCGGTCAGCGGCAGCAGGCGTGCGCCCGCGTGCAGGCGGGCCATCGCTGCGATCGCGACCTCGCTCGGCGCTCGATCGCGGACTGACGCGTCCCTGTCCACCAAGTTGTTCTTGCGCAGCGCGTCGACGAGCTGGTTGAAGCGCTTCATGCTCAGCACTTCACCCTGCGGGCCTCGAACGCCGCGCTGGGCGGCCCGCGCGGCCCAATCCTTGGGGCGCAGGGCGGTGTTCTCGAGCCCGAGCGTGACGAGCAGCTCGAGCGTGCAGACATCGAGCGCCTCGAGCTTGGCGTTCAGCTGGTCTTGCTTCGCTCGACCACCCATCGCAGCACTCGCTCAGCCGCGGGCGTTCTTGCCTCGCGGCCGCCGTGCACCGGTCTCGCGCGGCGGCAGGCCGGTGTGCTGCGTCAGCGCGGTGCCCTTGCGCGGCTGCTTGCCCTTGTTGCGGTGACCCTCACCGCGACCACCGGTGCCGGCCGGCTGAAAGCTGGGGACCAGGTGGCGCTTGCCGTTGCCGATCAGATCCTCACGGCCCATGCGTCGCAAGGCGTCGCGCAGCGTCGGCCAATTGTTGGGATCGTGATATCGCAAGAACGCCTTGTGCAGGCGGCGAATCTCGAGGCCCTTGGGGATTGCGACCTCCTCGGCATTGGGCCCGCGCGTGAGTGGCTTCAGCGGGTTCTTGCCGGAGTGGTACATGGCCGTGGCGGTCGCCATCGGCGAGGGCAGGAACGCCTGCACCTGATCGGGCCGGAAGTTGTTGCGCTTGAGCCAGAGCGCCAGCTCGAGCATGTCTTCGTCGGTGGTGCCCGGGTGCGCGGCGATGAAGTACGGGATCAGATATTGCTCTTTGCCGGCTTGCTGACTGTAGCGATCGAACAATTGCTTGAAGCGATCGTAGGTGCCGACGCCGGGCTTCATCATCTTCGAGAGCGGACCCTCGGCGACGTGCTCGGGCGCGATCTTGAGGTAGCCGCCGACGTGGTGCTGGGCCAGCTCGCGCACGTACTCGGGCGACTCGACGGCGAGGTCGTAGCGCAGACCGGAGGCCACGAACACGCGCTTGATGCCCGGCAGCGCGCGAGCCTTGCGGTAGAGCTGAATGAGATCGGAGTGATCGGTCTTCAGGTTCTCGCAGATGCCCGGGTACACGCACGACGGGCGTCGGCACGCGGCCTCGATCTTCGGGTCCTTGCAGCCGAGCCGCCACATGTTGGCGGTCGGGCCACCGACGTCGGAGATGATGCCGGTGAAGCCGGGCACGTTGTCGCGGATGCGCTCGATCTCTCGCAGCACCGAGTCCTGCGAGCGGCTCTGGATGATGCGGCCCTCGTGCTCGGTGATCGAGCAGAACGAGCAACCACCAAAGCAGCCGCGCATGATCATGACCGAGGTCTTGATCATCTCGTAGGCGGGAATCTTGGCCTCTTGGTAGCGGGGATGCGGGCGCCGCTGGTAGGGCAGCTCGAACACCGCGTCCATCTCGGGCGTGGTCAGGGGGATTGGCGGCGGGTTGATCCAGACCTCGCGCTTGCCGTGGCGCTGGATCAGCGCGCGACCGTTGTGCGGGTTGGCCTCTTGGTGGAGCACGCGCGAGGCGTGGGCGTAGAGCACCTGATCGTCGCGGACCTGCTCGAAGCTGGGCAAGCGCACGGCCGTGCGCTCGCGCGGGTGCGAGGCCGCAGCCTTGCGGCGGATCGTGACCAGGTCCTTGGGCTGATCGACCTCGCTCGAGTCGATCTCGACGAAGCCCTCGGGCAGCTCGCGCAAGGCCACGGCCGTGCCTCGAATGTCGCGTAGCTCGTTGATCGGCTCGCCGTCGGCGAGGCGGTGGGCAATCTCGAGGATCGTCCGCTCGGCGTTGCCGTAGACGAGCAGGTCGGCCTTGCTGTCGAGCAGCACGCTGCGGCGGACCTTGTCGGACCAGTAGTCGTAGTGGGCGATGCGACGCAGGCTCGCCTCGATGCCGCCGACCACTACGGGGACGCCTTTTTGTACCTCGCGGCAGCGGGCGGTGTAGACGATCACCGCGCGATCGGGACGAGCCCCCGCGCCGCCGCCGGGCGTGTACGCGTCGTCCGATCGGGGCTTGCGATCGGAGGTGTAGTGGTTGACCAGCGAGTCCATGTTGCCGCCGGTCACTCCCCAAAACAGGTTGGGCGCGCCGAGCTCGGCGAACGCGTTCGGATCCTGCCAGTCGGGCTGCGCGAGGATGCCGACGCGAAAGCCTTGATGCTCGAGCGTGCGCCCGATGATCGCCGCGCCGAAGCTGACGTGATCGACGTACGCGTCGCCGGTCACGAGGATCACGTCGCAGCTGTCCCAGCCGAGCGCGTCCATCTCTTCACGAGTGGTCGGTAGAAACGGGGCAACACCGAAGCGGTGCGCCCAGTGCTTGCGCCGACCAAACAACGGCGGCGCGCTCGCGCGGGTCACGGACACGGCCGCAGGGTAGCCCTAATTTGCGGGCCATCAAAACCTGGGCGGAGGCTTCCCGGACGCCGAGCGCGGCCTCGAGCGCTCGGGCCACCCGGGATCAATGAGGGCTCATCGAACGACCAAGCCCACAGCGTGATGCCAAGCTCGACGAGCAGCCGCGCGACGCTCGCGGCGATGGCGTTAGCTCGAGCGAGGCGGCTCACTCACGGCTCGAGCCGCGGAAATCCTGCTCGATCAGCCCTTCGATCAGCGAGCGCAGGCGCGGGTCCAACTGGGTCGCGGCGAGTCGTTCCATCAGCATCTCGCGGTGGATCAGCCCGTGACGGATCGTTGCTCGCACGAACTCGCGGTCCTTCTCGCGATTGGCCGCGTACTTGGAGACGGCGAGATCGTGGACTTCGAGGCACCAGCCGGTCGCGCCGCGGGTCCTGGCATTGTTTACCGGAATCAGCCGCTGCTCCCACCCGTGGGGAAGCGTCGCGGTGCGCTCGCCGACACCCTGCGCGTAGTAGCCGAACGTCTGATGGAAAGGCGACAGCTCGCCGATCGAGCCGTCAATCAGGTCGGAGCGCTCGGGGTGGTTGCGCGGATAAACATCGGCCTCGTCCGAGACCCGTAGCTCGGCAGGCGCATCGGGGAATTGGCCGAGGATCGATTGGCTGCCCACGACTACGAGATCGTCGTCCTCGACGATCGTGGCGCACGCGCGGATGATGTGTTCGAGCTGCTCGCGGGTCATCGCCGCTCGAGCTCCTCGCGGACTTCGTCCCACAGTTGCCAGCGCTCGCGGGGACCGAGCACGCCCGCGAAGGGCGTGGACTGTCGCAGCGTCCGACCGCGCTCGGAGTCCTCGGCGATCGCCCGCGCGACCGACTCGACGTCGCCCGCGAGCAGCTCACGCCAGTCTGCGGCGTAGTGGTGCGTGCACGGCTCTTCGGTCAGCCATGCGTCCACGCGGGCGCGGGCCTGCTCGAGCAGGCGCGGGTCGGCGAGCAGTCGCGCGGCGATCACCCGGTGCGCGGCGAGGCTGCGGGCCTCGGCGAGGCGGTGAGGATCGACGGGCACGGCAACAGGTTAACCCAGCGCGAAATCTCTCGCTCGCGTCGCGCGTAGCCGGGCCTGGTGGAAGGCCGAAGCGCGCTGCGTCACAATGCTCGGGTCGCACCGGCCATGTCCCGCATCGCGCTGTTGAGTCTTTCGAGCTGCTTGCTCGCGTGTGCGCCCGCGGGGCACGCCGAGTCTGTCGCAGAGGCGGCCCCGGTTGTGAGCGTGGTTGCGCCGACGGCCGAGGCTGCGGTCCAGCCGGAGCCGGAGGCTGCGGTTGCACAGGAGCCGGAGCCCGCGCCGGAGCCGGAGATCGCCGACTCGGTGATCGAGGCCAAGTTCGTGATCGATCCCGCGGCGCAGCCGGGGTTGCTCGAGTTCGCCAAGCAGATGACGCAGGGTGGATCGCTGTGGATCGGCAAGCTCGAGGGCAATGGTGGGCGCGACGTGCTGATCTACATTCCGGCGAATGCCGACAATGCGGCGCCCTTCGAGCTGGTGTTTCATTTCCACGGCACCCACAGCGAGCACGTCGAGCAGCAGCGCGAGGGGCTCGAGAAGAAGAAGTGGGTGGGGTGGGATCGGCTCGATCAGACCCTCGCGGCGGCGATCGAGCTCGATCAGAAGCGG
>DATLLB010000096.1:0-4621 GCA_035538075.1 Enhygromyxa sp. | reverse complement strand
GGTCGGAGCGATCGAGTAGGGGAACGGCGTCATGACCGACTTGATCCGCGGAATCCTGCGCATGGCGAGGCCGAGCGCAGGGTAGTACACGCAGCGCGAGCGCTGCTACTCCGACGGAAGCTCGGACTTCTTGCCGGTGGCGGGCTCGCCCTCGCAGGTGCCCTCGGAGGCGCGCTCGTGGGTCTGCACGCAGCGGACACAGCTGTCGGAGGCCCTCTGGCAGCGCTGCTTCGCCGTGCGACAGAGGTTCTGATACTCGTCGTCGGCGACGCGCTCGTCGGCGATCTCGCACATCTTGGTCTTGACCTCGCAGATCGCCCGCGAGAGCTCGCACAGCTCCTCGCACTTGCCGGCGTCGGAGCTGCTGGCGGCGACCAAGCGCTCCTGCTCGCCGACCAGGCGATCGAGGCGGATCTTCAGCTCGTCGATCGACTCGCCCTCGAACTCGCCCTTGGGATCGATGGTGGTGCCGACGCCTTCGTCGCTCGGGATCACGGTGCCGCCGCTGCTGCGTTCGTCGCAGGCGAGCGCGAGCAGACCCACGAGCGCGCCTACGAGGGCACCTGCGAGGGCGAGCCCGCCACCGACAAGAAGTCCGAGCTCCCGTCGGAGTAGCAGCGCTCGCGCTGCGTGTACTACCCTGCGCTCGGCCTCGCCATGCGCAGGATTCCGCGGATCAAGTCGGTCATGACGCCGTTCCCCTACTCGATCGCTCCGACCGCGAGCCTCGAGCAGGCGCTCGCGATGATGGCCGAGCACGACATCCGGCACCTGCCGGTCTACGAGAGCCCGAACGTGGTCGGGATCCTGTCCGAACGCGACACGCGAGTGGCCCTCGCCGTCCGGCCCAACGACGCGCAGCTGATCGTCAGGGATGTCTGCATAGAGCCGTACGTGGTCGACCTCGAGCAGCGGCTCGACGAGGTCGCGGCCGAGCTGGCCGCGCGCCGGATCGGGCTCGCGATCGTCACGCGCGGCGACAAGCTGGCCGGGATCCTGACGACCACCGATGTGTGCCGACTGCTGGCCGCGACCCTGCGCGAGGCCTACGGCGACGAAGACGACGACGTGGCTTGAGAATCACTCCGAGCCGGTGTTCGCGATCAGCACGCGGAACCACTCGTCGGGCGTGTCCGTGCACTGGATGTCGTGCAGGTGCCCGGCGTCGACCACCCAGACGTCGGTGCCCGGAACGCCGCCGACGATCGCGTGGCTGCCGTCGAACATGTGCGCCGCTTCGCTGTTGATCTCGAAGTCGAGGGCGATCCGCTCCAAGTCGCCGCAGCCGTCGAACGCGGGCGAGCACGATCCGGACGAGGTCGTGATCGCGAAGGGCAGCTCGAACGGGTAATTGTCGGGCGGCAGCAGGCTGTCGCCGTCGATCAACGTGAGCACGTGACCGTAGCCCTCCATGTCGAGGCGCAGATAGACGTTCATCCACCACGGCCCCTCGAAGACGTAGCGGACGTGCATGGTCTCGCCGCCGAACACGGGCGGCGAGAAGCTCGGGTTGGCGGTGATGTGGATGATCACCGGCTCCTCGGCCTCGGGGCAGTCGAGCTCGAGGTGGAAGCCGTCGCTGGCGTCGGCGCTGATCACCTCACAGGTCCAGTCGAGCGCGTCGTTCCAGGGATCGACGAGGCCGAAGTCGAACGGGTCGTAGGTGAGGCTCACGGTTGGATCGGGCGGCTCGCAGTCGGCGTCGCCGTCGCCGTCTCCATCTCCATCGCCATCACCGTCTCCATCCCCATCTCCATCACCGTCGCCCTCCCCATCTCCATCCCCATCGCCATCGCCGTCGCCATCACCGCCAGTCGAGTCGCCGTCGCCGTCGCCATCGCCGGTCTCGCCGTCGGCGACGTCGTCGGTGACCACCACACAACCCGAGACCACCGCGAGCAACGAGCCCGAGACCACACAGGTGAGCAATTCAGTCCGCATCCGCTGGTTCTAACATGATCGAGCAGCGGCGAAAAAATCACCGGCGCCACCCGCTGGATGATCCGCCGCAATTTCCCGACCATGATTCCATGGTGCAGTCTTCCACGAAGACCTGGGCTGTGGGCGTGGAGCTGGCCGAAGATCACTTCGGGCCGATCCGCTTCGCGGCGACCTTGACTCAGATCCGCCCGGACGACCTGGTGCTCGGCGTCCACGTGCTCCCCGATCAGCAGACGCTGCATCCGCTGGTCACCGACGAAGAGGTCGCGACCTTTCGCCAGCGCGCGATCGTCAACGTCGCCGACGTGCTCGCCCGCGAGGGCTTGAGCGGTGAGCGAGTCCGCGTCGAGCTGGTCGAGGACGACGAGATCGCCCGCGGCCTGACCGAATCCGCCGCTCCGCTCGGCGTCGACGCGCTGATCATCGGTCGCCGAGCCAAGCGCGACGAAGATCCGATCGTCCGACTCGGCGAGGTCACCCGCCGAGCGCTGCGTCGTCTGCCGGTGCCGATCATCGTGGTCCCGCCCGACTACGGCGATCGCCACGATCGCGGGCTCGGTGAAGGCCCGATCATCCTCGCCACCGATCTCTCGGAGCACGCCGCTCCGGCAGCCGAGTTCGCGCGGGATCTGGCCGCTCGCCTCGACCGCGAGCTGCTGGTCGCGCACGGCACCCAGGCGTTTCACTGGGCGGTCTCGTACATCCCGAACGCGACCATGAACGAGCTGCAGCAGCGCGCCACCGACGAAGCCGGCCAGTCACTGCAGCGCTGGGCGGCCTCGCATGGGCTCGGCGCGGGGCGGCGGCACGTGTTCGTCGGCGACCCGGCCAAGCAGTTGGTGCAGCTCGCCTACACCGAAGATGCGGCGATGCTGGTGACCGGCTCGCGCGTGCTCGGGCCGGTCGAGCGCCTGTTCCTCGCCAGCGTCAGCAGCGAGGTCGCGGCCGCGGCCACCTGTCCGGTCGCCGTGGTGCCCGGTTCCTGACCCTCAGGGAGGCGGAGGATCGCTCAGCAGCCGCTCGCGCAGCGCCGCGACGATCGCATCGGTGACGCGCTCGACCACGCCCGACTCCGCGAAGCTGCGCGCCGCGGCCAGCTCGCTACGCAGCACGCTGATCTGGAATTCGAGCGGGAACTCCGGGCCGAACTTGTTCAGCCCGCGCTCGGCCACCTGCAGCATCATCCGCGTGCGCATGTTCGCGTCCGCGCCGGCCACGAGCTCGAGCTCGAGCAGCCGCACGGCGACGGCGATGTCGATCTGCGGCTCGACCGGACCTTCGACGTAGCGATTGACGACCTTCAGATCGGCGCTGCCGCTCGCGCGCACGCCCGCGGCCCGCTCGAGCGGCTCACCGAGCGCGTCGAGGGGGATGTCGAAGACCTCGATCGTGGTCTGCGGTACGCCGTCGTCGTCGATCGAGGTCAGCAGAAATTCGCGGCTTGCGATCGAGCCGCGCCCGCGGCTGCGGTAGAGCAGATCGAACGCGACGCTCTCACTCGCGACCGGGCCAATGTCGAGCTCGGTCAGCGCGACCTCGAGCTCGCGGACGGACGCACCGGTGTGATCGCGCAGCGCGATCGCCATGTCGCCGAAGTGGATGCGCTCGACCGTGAACTCGCGCGCGGGCGCATCCTCTTTGTCGGGCTCGGGCTTGCGCTCGCCCGCGCGCAGGCGGTCGAAGCTGCCGCGCACGCCCTCGAGCGTCAGCTCCTCGACCGCGAATGCGGCCACCAGCAGCTTGGCCGTGTCGACGTCGATGACCAGCTCGTCGACGAACACCCCGTAGCGCGCGCTCGGATCGTCGCTGCCTCCGCGCACACCCTCGAGCGTCAGATCGTGCAGCTCGATACGCCCGAGGATGAAGCTGCCCTCCGCGCGAACGCAGCTGACGTCGAGATCGTCGCGCTCGTCAGCCGAGCCGAGCGCGAGCTGGACGATCGCGTCGAAGAACACCACGTCGGCGAGCAGCAGACCCCCGCTCAAGAAGATCAAGCTCCAGATCAGCCGCCGCCGAATCACCCGCCAGCTGTAGCTGACCGCGTCCGTGATCGAGCGGCGGCCGATCAGGATCGCAAACACCGACGCGGCCACCCCCAAGGTCAGCTCGAGCACGATCAGCGCCCAGAGGATCAGCGGGATGATCAGGAGCTCCGCGACGACGATGAACAGCGCGTCCATGAGCTGGCGGCCACGTTCCCATGCGGCGTCGAGCGTCGCAATCCGCAACGGTTATTTACTACATTGGCGCCCCAGTGCGCCGTGCTAAGACTGATTGCCGCACCCAGCTGCACGATTGCCATGTCACGACGAGCGCACTCGACCACCCGCCTGTTGACCTCCACCGCACTCGCGATCGGTTTCACCGTGAGCTGGTCGGTGCCTTCGATCGCGCTCGCGGGCCCGCCCGAGCTGCCGGCCGAGCCCGCGCCCGTGGTCCAGCCTGCACCCGCGCCTGCACCTGCCCCCGCGCCCGCGACCGAGCCGGTCACCGTGCAGCCCGCACCGCAGCCGGCACCTGCTCCCGCTCCCGCGCCGCAGCCGGGCGGGGGGCTCGAGCGGGATCGCGAAGTCCATGACCGTGAGGACCGAGGGGATGTGGACCTGCTTCTCCTGAAACACGAGGTCCATGGTCGTGACCACGCCGACCAGGCGGCCGTGCTCGATCACGCATGCACCGT
>DATLLB010000095.1:0-14684 GCA_035538075.1 Enhygromyxa sp. | reverse complement strand
GGCCGAGGCTCTTCGTGCACGGCTCGGCGCGACCCCGGCGCAGCTTCGCTCGTCGCTGAATCGCCACATCGAGGCCGGCGACGTCTCGTTCTCGGGCAAGGCCCGCGGAACTCGTTACTCGCTCGAGGGCTGATTCGTTCGATGGACAGGGTGACCCGATCGCTCTCGCGTGGCTCAGCACGTTGAGAGCGAACGGGTATCTCTGTGTGTGACCCCCTGGTCAAACCAGGGCGATTCCAGAAGCTTCACTTTGGTAGTGCTCGCGCCCGTGTAGCTTTGTTCATCCATGGGCTTCGTTGAGCTTTCGTTGAGCTTTCGTCGAGATAGCCATTCTGGCTAGCGGCCTCGACTCGATCCGCTCCATTGGCAGATCGTCGAGCACGGCAATCGAGCGGCGATCAGCGGACGACGGGCGCGGGCTGTTCCCAGACCTGCATCGAGGCGTCGCCGACGATGATCGCGACCGCCTTTCGGCAGCGGGTCCACACCGACTCTTGCACGTAGGGCACGCCGTGGCGCTCGCACAGCGCTCGGACCTGCGGCTGCGCGCGGCGGTAGGCGAGCAGCGGCAGGTCGGGCCACAGGTGGTGCTCGATCTGGTAGTTGAGCCAGCCGTGCATCACGTCGCAGAGATCGTCGCCGCAGCGGTAATTGGTGCTGCCGACGATCTGCCGCAGATAGAACTCGCCGCGGCTGTGGGTGCGGCCCTCGAATCGGTAGAGATCGGCGCCCGCGTGGTTGGGCACGATGGTCACGAACGCGTGCGCGTTGGTGACGAACTCGGCGAGCAGTAGATTGATCAGCACGCTGAGGGCCGCCCAGCGGCCGAGCGGGAGCGCGAGCAGGGGCAGCAGGACAAAGTAGAAGGCGAAGTAGGGCAGCCAGCAGCGCAGCCACAATCGCTTGGTCACGCGCGGCGCGAAGCTCCACAGGCCGCGCGTCGACCAACGCTCGGCCAGCTGCTGCTCGGTCGGCTCGCGGTCGGCTGTGCGAGCGCGGCGAGCTTCGGCGCGCTCGAGCGCCTCGAGGGTGCTGGGCGCGTAATAGACGAACTTCCAGCTGATCGCGAAGAGCGGGACCAGGGCCAGGCGTAGCCAGCGAGGCAGCCGAGAGTCTCGCAGCCATCGCAGGTTGCGTTCGACCAGGTCCGGATCGGCGGCCTCGTTGAGTCGATAGTGATGCTGGAGATCGTGCTCTTCGTGCCACGCCTGCGGGTCGATCCAGTCGAACCAATCGAGCACACGCCGCGGGCCGCGGGCGAAGCTCTCACTCCGACGGGCGCCTGCACGATCGTAGCCGCGATGGCAGACCGGGTGGGCAACCGCCGTCCAGCGCACGAACCGAGCGAAGGCGATGCCGAGCACCGCAATCGGGTTGGGGGCGATCCAGGCGGTCGCAAAGCCGAGCAGGCCCGCGACTCGACCCCAGCGCTCGAGCTTTTTGTGGTGGCGAAGATCGGCCTCACCGACCTCCGCACGCACGCGAGCATGCAGCTCGTCGAGATCGCGCGCGAAGGCATCGAGGTCGACGGTGGGTGGCTGCACCGGCGTCGACTAACACGAATCCACCTGCGCGAAATGCCTAGTCGACTTCTCCCTCGTGCGTGGCGGCTCCGAACTGGCCGATCAGCTCGGCCACGCGGCGCTCGAGCAGCAGCAGGCGCTGGCCCTGATCGCGGACGACCTCGTCGAGATCGTCCGCGGCCTTGCGGCGGTACGCAGCCTCGACCTCGAGCTCGACGATGCGTTGCTCTTGCTGTTCGATCTGCTCGCGCAAGGCGGCGAGCTCGGCAGTGTCGCTCATGGTCGGCAGCTTGCCACGCTCGCGGTATGAGGCGACCCATGAATCGACTCGCGCGCACGCGACGCGTAACGGCATCGAGCGGCTGGCGTGGAGGGGCTGCGATCGATCGAGCGGCGCGGCTGCAACCGGAGGCGCTCGGCGAGGGTGGCTCCGTGAAGCCCTGGAGCGATGGCCCATTCGATAGCATTCGCTCATGCAGCGATGGACGGCTATCGGCGTGCTCGCGGTGGGGCTGGTCGGCTGTCGGGCGCCGGGCCCCGAGGTCGTCTCGGCGGTCGAGATCGGCACGCTCGAGCAGAGCGAGGCGATCGATGGGCGCGATGGGGGAGGGAGCGCGCTGGCGTGGGGCCGATCGGTGTGGGTCTACGGTGACACGGTGCTGACGGTGCCGGATGAGCAGGGTCGCAACTGGCATCACAACTCCTACTCGATCACCGACGATCTGGACGCGAGCGATGGCATCACCGGATTCGTCGAGCCGCTCGACTCCGCTGGCGCGCCGCAGCACTTCATCCCGCCGAGCCCGGCCGAGCAGGCCTTCAACGACGCGCACTACGGCGACGATTGTCTGGAGGAGCCGTGCGGCGCTCGCTATGCGGTGTGGCCGAGCGAGCCGTTCTTCGACGAGGCCCGCGACCGTGCGCTGGTCTTCTATGGGCTGATCTACGCGGAGCCGGGCGACTTCAATTTCAGCGGCGTCGGCCAGTCGCTGGCGATCTGGGACGACCCCGACGGTCGGCCGGTGCGGCCGGTCATCGATCCCGAGGCCGAGCACCCGGATCTCTTGTTTGGCCCCGACGATCCGGCTTGGGGGACGGCCTCGGCGATCGTCGACGATCTGCTCTACACGTTCGCGTGCGACGGCGACGATGGGCCCGGGCACCGCTGTCGACTCGCGCGCGTGGGCGTCGAGTCGATTCACCAGCGCAGCGCGTGGCGGTTTTGGAGCGGCGATGGGTGGTCGGCGGACATGGGCGCCGCGGACGTGTTGTTCGAGGGCGCGCCGATCATGTCGCTGTCGTGGAGTCGGTTCCTCGACGCGTGGCTGGTCGTCTATTCGGCGCCGTTCGCCTCGGAGATCGTCGGTCGCACCGCGCCGGAGCTGACGGGGCCGTGGTCGCGCGAAGGGGTGCTCTACGACGCGGGCGACGACGCGCCCTACGACGCGATGCACCACCCGGAGTACGAGGAGCAGGACGGGCGGGTGCAGTACATCACGTATTCGCGGCACACGAGCGGATGGTTCGGGACCGAGTTTCCGATCATCCGCGTCGAGTTTGCGGCACCCTGAGCGCACCGTGTCCAGCGAATCGCCCTCCGGGTACTGGCGCCGAATCCAGCGCGCGCTCGACTACATCGCGGCCAACCTCGATCAGCCGATTCGGCTGGCCGACGTGGCCAGCGCGGCGGCGTTCTCCGAGCACCACTTTCATCGCATCTTCCGCGCGGTGATGGACGAGACGGTCGGCGAGTATGTCACGCGCCAGCGGATGCAGACGGCCGCGCTGATGCTCGCGTATCACGACGATCGCTCGATCACGGAGATCGGGTTTGCGGTCGGTTACTCGTCGACCTCGAATTTCTCCAAGGCGTTCTCGCGCTTCTTCGGGGTCAGCCCGAGCGAGGTTCGCAAGCCCAGCGGCAAGCCGCCCGCGGCCATCAGCGTGCTGCGTCAGCGCTATGGCCACGACTTCTCGCCGGCGGATCTGCACGCGCTGCCGGAGCCGCCGCGGGCCGACGCGCGGCTGGCCGAGCTCGAGGCCAGCGTCCGGTTCGAGCGCTGGGAGGCGATCCCGGTCGTGTGCATGCGCAGCGATCACGGCTACGACGTGGCGGCCAACGTGCGGCTGTGGGGCGAGCTGATCCGCCGCGCGATGGAGCTCGAATTATGTGGTGAAGACGTCGACGCGTACGCGGTGGTCTACGACGATCCGGCGCTGACCAGCGGCGAGCGCTGCCGCTATCACGCGTGCGTGCGCACGGCCGCGCGGGTGAGCGCGGTCCCGGAGCCGCTGTTCGGGTCGGAGCTGCCGGCCGGGCGCTACGCGATCTTTCCTTATCGTGGGCTCGGTCGCGAGATCGGGGGCATGTATCGGGACATCTATGCGCTGTGGTTTCCGCACAGCAGCCTGGCTCCCGACACGCCGCCGCCGATCGAGCACTACGTGCACGACGAGCCCGACGAGCACGGGATGGTCGACATGGAGATTGCGATCATGGTCAGGCCTGCGCGGCAATGAGCTCGGACAGGCGCTCGAGCTCTTCGGCTTGGTGAGCCCCCCAGAGCTTGGCGGTGCGGCCGAGCACGCGTGCGACAAACAGCTGCCAGCGGCTCGCAAACGCGATCGCAATGGTCATGTGCAGGCGCGTCTGAGTGGGGTCGCCGGCGAGCTCGTAGGTCACGACGGTGTCGCTCTTGCCCTCGATCGTGCGGCCGTCGAGGTGGACGAACGAGGTCGAGGGCGTGGACGCGAGCTGCAGCCGGCGGCCGGGCTCGAGCTCGCGGACGACGTAGCGATGGTGGACCTCCTGATTGCCGGCTCGCTCGCGGCAATCGACGATCGAGCCCATCGCCAGCGGGCCGCCGCCGATCACATCGAAGCGCTCGTGGCCGCGGGCCATCGCGCGGTAGTGGGTGGGGACCCCGGTCGTGAGGAACTCGAACACCTGCGCGGGCGGAAGCGGGATCAGCACGGCGCGCTCGAGCAGGATGGTGTTGCGCTTTGTATTGTCGGACATGTGGCGAACATGCCGCGTGGATCGGAGCGCAGCTGCTCCCGAGTTGCCGATCAGTTCTCCTGGCTTGCTGACTTTGGGCCAACGTTACAGTTTGGTGTCTGAGCCCGAATCGCTTGCTACGTACGTCGCGCTTGGCTATCTGGGGCGCGAATCGGCATGACGCATCTCGCCTCTGCTCTCGATCGCGGTCTGCTGGCGACGCTGCTGCTGGCCGGTGTCTCGCAGACCTTCGCCTGCAACAAGGTCACGATGGTCGCCTCCGAGACGCCCATCCAGATCCAGGCCCAGCCTCCGGCGCCGCCGCTGGCCGATCTGCCGGCGATCCCACAGCCGCCTCCGCCACCGCGGGTGATCCTCGAGGGCGAGCTGCTGGTGCTCGACGAAGCGCTGACCTTCGACGGCGAAGAGAAGTTGTCGAGCGAGCATGAGGACATCCTCGCGGAGCTCGCGAAGTGGCTCGCGCAGCATGAGGACGCGGTGCTGACCGTCGAGGTGCACAGCATCGGCGAGGGCTCGCGTCGCGTTCATGCCAAGCGCAGCAAGGCGCTGGCGCAGCAGATCGTGGACGCGCTCGTGAACGAGGGCATCGCCAGCGAGCGGCTGGTCGCCGCGGGCATGGGCGCGTCTGCGGACGGACAGCGGAGCGTCGCGCTGCGGGTCAGCACGCCGGCCGAAGAGGGCGACGCGATGATCCTTCCGGTTCAGGAGTGAACGCCATGGCGAACCACGACGTTGACCAATTTCTCTCGCGCCTGGCCGTACCGACGCTGGCGCTGGCCTTGTCTGCGCTGTCGGGCTGCGTGATGTGGATGCGCGAGCCCGAGTTCTACGGCGAAGAGCTGACCGAGCTGCTCGAGGCCCACGCCGAGCCGATCGAGGCCTGCTACGACCGCTACCTGAGCGAGCAGGATGCGACGGCCAAGGGCACGGTGGCGGTGAATTTTCAGGTGGAGAAGCGGACCGGGGTGATCACCGACGTCGAGGTCGATGCCCAGCACAGCACCGCTCCGGAGGCGCTGGCGAGCTGCGTGACCGACGAGCTCGCGCAAACCAAGCTCGAGCCGGTCGACGCCAAGACGGCGCAGGCGAGCTTCACCTGGGAGTTCGTGCGTGGCTCGCAGAAGCGGCCGCCGGTCGACCCCTTCGCCAGCGTGCAGGAGACGTTGTTGGGCTGCTATGCGACGCACCTTGCCGAGGTCGATCGCGCGGCGCAGGGCGACGTGGTGATTGACTACGCGTTCGATCGCAAGAGCGGCGCGATCGAGCGGCTCGAGGTGATCGCCGAGGGCACGACCGCGCCAGCGCCCGTGGTCGAGTGCGCCAGCGAGGTGCTGAGCTCGGCGCGGCTCGATCCGGCCAAGCTCGAGGATCGCAACGCCGCCGGCCGACGCAGCTTCGCGCTGCGCTACGTGCCCCAGGTGGCGAGCAACTGACAACTGACCGACCGCGACGCGAGACGGGGGTCACCACGTGCAGCCGAAACCCACGAACCGCGGCCGCCCGCGGCTCAACCCGAGACGGCCGCGGGGGGCCTGACCAGCTCGCCGCTCGGCAGCTCGAGCGTCTCTTCTTCCTTGAGCCGCGGGAGCGTGAACAGCTCGGGGTACTTGGCCCACTCGACCTTGTAGTAGGCGCGCACGCGATCCATGTCGGCGACCATGTCGTCGGTGACCATCAGGCACGGACCGAAGCCGGCCTCGCGCCGCGAGTAGTCGAGATAGCTCATGCAGATCGGCAGCTTGGTCACGCGGGCGATCTGATAGAAGCCCGACTTCCAGTAGTCGCGCTTGGCTCGGGTGCCCTCGGGCGGGATCGCCAGCAGCAGGGTGTCGCGCTCCTCGAAGCGCTTGACGACCTCGGCGACGAGCCCGTGCGGGGCGCTGCGGTCGACCGGGATCACGCCGAACTTGCGGGGGATCCAGCCGAGCGGGCCCTTGGTGAGCGAGGCCTTGCCCATCCACGAGAGCTCGATGCCCCACCACCAGGCGAACGCCAGCATCCAAAACCCGTCCCACCAGCTCGTGTGCGGGGCGGCAATGATGACGTACTTGTCGAGCTTCGGCGGCGCGGCTCCGATGGTCCAGCCACCGAGGCGCAGGACCAACGCGGCGAACCGGGCACGAAAGCCACGACCAGGGTCGGTCCGGCGCTCGAAACCATCGTCAAGGCGGACCAGCTTCCGCTGTTTGGGCCTCACTAGTCCTCCGGTAGCACGCTGCGAAACGCGCCACCATAGACCGAGCCCGGTCGCTGGGTCTCGGATTCGTCATTTATTTGGTGAGCTATGTGCCTGAGTGTCCTACTGCACAGGTGCGCCCCGCGGCTCGAGTCTTGTTGTCCGTCGCCATCACTTGCTCGGCGCTGGCCGGCAGCCTGGTGTTGACCGGATGTGATTTTTTCCGCGAGCTGGAGAGCTTGCCCGGGGCCGAGGAGACGGGTGACGAGAGCGAGGGCGAAGGCGAGAGCGCGGACGAGACCGGCGGCGGCGAGCCGTGCACGGTCCTCGACGATCACTGCAGCGATCAGGACACGCTGCACAGCTGCAACTTCGAGAGCGGGGAGCTCGACACCTACTCGTGCGCGGCGCTGTGCGGCGAGAGCCTGCTCAATTTTTCGTGCGTGCCGACGGCCGACTTCCGCCACGCGTGTTGGTGCGTGAGCCCGGGCGCGATCAAGATCGACACCTGCGTGCAGCTCGAGAGCTGCCTCGACGAGTGCGGCGATCCGGCGTCGGCGTGCAGCAACGGCTGCTTCGAGCGGACCGACTACCAGACCGTGCGGCTGCTCGGGACCCTGTACTCGTGCGCCGATCGGGCGTGTGACGATCTCTGCGCCGCGTCGCCGAGCGAGTGCGGCACCTGTCTGCTCGCGGCGCGGGCTGGCCTCTGGGGCGACTGCGGGCTCCAGCGCGAGGTCTGCGACGCCGACGCGGGCGATGAGCCTTCGTGGCCGTAGGGGTATAAGTATCTCGGTGCCGGGCAATTCTTTCGGCGAGCGCTTCCGCGTGACCACGTTCGGCGAGTCGCATGGCGGCGGGCTCGGAGTGGTGATCGACGGGTGCCCCGCCGGGCATCCGTTCCCGCACGAGCGCATCGCCGCGCAGCTGGCTCGCCGTCGGCCGGGGCAGAGCGCACTGACGACGCAGCGCGACGAGGCCGACGCGTTCGAGCTGCTCTCGGGTGTCGAGCCCGAGTCGGGTCGCACGCTGGGCACACCGATCGCGTTGATCTTCCGCAACCAGGATCACCGCAGCGGGCACTACGCCGAGCTCGCGGAGCTCTATCGTCCGTCGCACGCCGACTACACCTACGACGCGCGCTTCGGGCTGCGGGCGGTCGCGGGCGGCGGGCGATCGTCGGCGCGCGAGACCGTGGCTCGCGTCGCGGCTGGAGCCGTGGCCGAGGACTTGCTCGCGCAGGTGCACGGGATCGAGATCGTCGCGTGGGTCGAGCAGGTGGCCGAGCGCTCATGTGGGCCGATCGACGAGCAGACGATCGCGCGAGCGCAGGTCGACGCCAACCCGGTGCGCTGCCCGGATGCCGAGGTCGCGGCGCAGATCGAGGCGGCGATCCGCGAGGCTCGCAAGCAAGGCGACACGCTCGGCGGGGTGGTGCGCTGCGTGATCCGTAACGTGCCGCCGGGGTGGGGCGAACCGGTGTTCGCGAAGCTCACCGCCGAGCTCGCAGGCGCGATGATGAGTCTTCCGGCCAGTCGTGGGTTCGAGATCGGCGAGGGCTTCGCGGCCGTGCGCATGCGGGGCTCGACCCACAACGATCCGTTCTTCATGAGCGGCGAGCGAGTCCGCACCGTGACCAACCACAGCGGCGGGATCCAAGGTGGGATCAGCAACGGCGAGGCGATCCGGCTGGCGGTCGCGTTCAAGCCGGTCGCGACGATCTTCAAGCCGCAGCAGACGGTCACGCGCAGCGGCGAGGCGATCGAGTTCACGCCCAGCAAGGGTCGTCATGATCCGTGCGTGCTGCCGCGCGCGGTGCCGATGGTCGAGGCCATGGCCGCGCTGGTGCTGGCCGATCACATGCTGCGTCGCGTCGGCGCGCGGATCGACGAGCTGCCGCGATGAGCAACCGACCGCCGCTGCGACTTCTGCCGGCGCCGGAGCACCGAGAGCCTGCGCGCGAGCAACCAACGATCGAGAGCCGCACGCTGGCTCCGGGCGCACCGCGTTCGCCGGGGCCGGTCCCGCTCGAGCTCGCGCGAGAGCTCCGCGTGGGTGAGCCGGTCGTGTGGTGGGGGGAGAAGGATCGGATCGATCGCAAGCCGATCGTGTGGATGTTGCTCGCGTGCTTGGGGTTGCTCGGGTTCGCGAGCTTGCTCGCGCCGGAGCTTTGGGACGTGCCGCTCGGGGATCTCTGGCAGCTGGTGCTGCCGGCGTTGGCCCCCGCGGCGCTGCTGCTGGTGCGCGAGCTGGTCAGCGTGCGCACGGTGTTGGTCACCGACAGCAGCGTGCTGGTGCTCGATCATCGCGGCCGGCTGGATCGGCTCGCGTTTCGCAACGTGCGACGCGTGCGGCGAGACTGGTTGACCGGCGGCGTGCTGCTCGAGGGCGCCGAGCACAAGCTACGCGTGCCGCCGCAGCTGGCCGAGGACACGCGCATAGCGATCGCCTCGCAGACTCGCTACACGATCGGCGGCGGCGATCGGCCCGACGATCCGCTGCGGTTCCTCGGCTGAAGCCTAGAATTGAACGGACCAGCCGATCGTCGCCTGGCGACCGCGCTGCTTGCCGACGCGCACCTCGTCGATGCTCAGCGTCACCCCGCCCGCGACCAGCAGCGCCGAGCCGATGCCGATCGCGACGAGCCCAGGCACCGTGCCTTCGTAGAGCTGGGGGCAGCGCTCGGCGTCGGCGATCGGATCGAGTCCGCCCGGACACTTGCCGTCGAGCCCGAGCGCCACGCCGCCCGCGATGATGGCCCCGACCCCGATCGCGGCGACGCTGATCTCGGCCCAGCGCGGCAGCATCCGCTTGGGCTCGGGTGGCGGTGGTGGTGGTGGAGCCGGTGGCGGCTCGCACTTCGGCTCGACCACGGCGAAGTGCAGCACCTCGGTGGCCCCGGCTTCGCTGAGCTCGATCGCATGCTCGACCGCAGGCACGCTGCCGTCGAGCGACTCGATCCAGACCCGGTGCACGCCGAGGTACAGCGGGCCCGAGTCGGTGGTCGCCGGTCGGGCGTCGATGACCACGCGACAGGCGATGTGACACTGGACCTGGATCGCCGCGGTGCCGCGCTCGTCGAGCAGCGCGCGGCGTTGATCGTGGAAGTCGACCAGCGTCGGGCCGAAGCGCGCGATCGGGAGCTTGCGGTCGTAGGCGCTGCGCAGCACCTGATCCATGACCTCGGCCGCGCCCGCTTCGTCACCGCTCAGCAAGCGCGCGCGCGCGAGGTTGAGGAGCGAGAGGTCGAGCGCTTCGCGGGCCTCGGGATCGGCGGCGATCTGCGGACCGAAGCTCGACAGCTGCTCGATCGCGGCCGCGAGGCCGGCGAGGTTGGCCTCCGGATCATTGTTGACGGCGATGTTGGCCTCCTCGACGGCGGCCAGCGCCGCCTCGAAGTCACCACCGTCGTTTTGCGCAACCGCTGCAAATTCGAGGCTCGGTGCGGGCACCGACGCAATGGTCCCGATCACGGCGAGGCACAGCGCGAGCAGGGGCGACGCCACGGCTCACGATAACAGGACTCGGTCACGCACGCGCGGGTGCAGACGCCGCGACTGCGCTGGGCCGGAATCTTGATCTTTCGCGCAATTGGGCGGCACCATGGCGAGGCGCCGAAAATTCCCCACGCCGCGTCCGCGGCTGAATTTCGGAGTTCCCTTGCGCCAACTCGGCCCATACCAGCTGCTACGCAAGATCGGATCCGGCGGCATGGCCGAGGTCTGGGCGGCGCGTGTGCGGGGCACTGCCGGCAGCGAGGAGCGCTACGTCGCGATCAAGCTGCTGGCCTCGCATCTGGCCGAGCGGGCCGAGTATCGCGAGATGTTCCTCGGCGAGGCGCGGCTGTCGATGCAGCTGAGCCACCCCAACATCGTGCGCGTGTTCGATGCGGTCGCGCACGATCTCGACTGCTACATGGTGATGGAGCTGATCAGCGGCATGACCCTGTCGCAGCTCCAGCGCAGCCTCTCGCGCGAGCGCAGCGTGCTGCCGCAGATCGTGACCGCGTACGTCGTCGGCGAGCTGCTGCGCGCGCTCTCGTACGCGCATCAGGTCCGCACCGAGCAGGGCTCGGTGGTCGTGCATCGCGACGTGTCGCCGCAGAACGTGATGGTGACCAGCGACGGGCAGGTGAAGCTGATGGACTTCGGCATCGCCCGCTTCGCCACGCAGGAGACCCAGGGCGCGTTCGTGAAGGGCAAGCTGCAGTACATGCCGCCCGAGCAGCTGCGCAAGGAGACGCGCAAGCCCACGGTCGATCTGTACGCGGTCGGGGCCATCCTCCACGAGCTGCTCGACGGCAAGCGCTTTCGTGGTCGGCTCGAGCAGGCGCAGCTGATCGACATGGTCATGCGCGGCGAGGTCCCGCCGCTGCGCCAGTCGGTCCCCGCTCAGCTCGACATCGTGCGCAAGGGGTTGCTCGAGCCCGACGAGGCCGCGCGCATCCAGACTGCACGCAAGGCGCTGGGCATGCTGTGTCGCTGGCCCGAGTATCGCGAGGCCGCCTCGGATCTGCGCGCGCTGGTCCAGCGCTACGTCGAGCCGGCGGCCGTCCACGAGGTGCCCGAGGGCAGCAAGGTGTCGAGCGTGCCGGAGGGCTCGTTCTCGGGCCTGCAGGGGCTCGACCATGGGCAGGATTGGGGGCACGACTCCGGCCACTACTCCGATCCGCAGCTGTCGGCGGCCGCGACCGAGCCGACCGGATCGGAGCTGACGGCCGACGATCTGATCGAGGTGCCCTCGGCAGTGCACGTTCTGCCCACGCCTGCGCCGCGTCGTCGCGGTCTGGTGTTCGCGCTGGTCGGCGTGGGCGTGGCGGCGGCCGTGGTGGGCGGCGTGCTGGTGTACTCCGGCGGGGAGCAAGCGGACGCCGAAGCGCCGAGCGAGCCGGAGCCGGCCAAGCTCGCGAAGTCCGGCGACGCGACGGCGCCCAAGCAAGCGCAGCCGGCCGTGCAAGCGCAGCCGCCCGTACAAGCGCAGCCGCCCGTGCAGCCGACGACACCGACGCCGATCGAGGAGGCCGAGCTCGAGACCGAGACCGAGACCGATGAGCCGCAGGACGAACAGCCTGGCGAGCGCGTCACGGTGCCGGTCGAGTTCGTCGCCAACGAGTTCTTCTTCGTCTACGTGAAGGTCAGCGGCCGCGTGCTCACGCTCGAGCCACGCGGCCGGCTCGAGCTGCCGGAGGGCAAGCACACCGTGTATCTGCGGCAGTCGCCGGACGAGAAGTGGACGCGAGCCGGTCGCATCACGATCGAGCCCGGCAGCGAGTATCGTGTCGAGATGCGCAAACCCGCGGGCCTGCAGCTGGTGAAGAAATGACCGCGCGCGACTGGATGGTTTCGTTGGCCGCGCTCGGGCTCGCCTGCGTGATGGTCCCCAACCCCAACCTCGACGACGAGACCGGCAGCGAGACGCTCGCCGACGGCGACAGCGGATCGGAGACCGGCGACGGCGATGGCGATCCGATCGGTGACGGCGACGGCGAGTCGACCGGAGACGGGGACGGCGATGGTGATGGAGCGGGCGATGGTGATGGTGATGGCGACGGCGACGGCGATCCGACCGGCGATGGCGATCCCGACTGCTTGCCGGGCAAGGCCGGCTGCCCGTGCACGCCGCTCGAGACCTGCAACAGCGGCCTCGCGTGCGTGCTCGGGACCTGCATCGTGGCCGACTCGTGCGAGCCGGTCGACGACTCCGTGCAGGTCTCGGCCTCGCCGAGCTGGGTCGGCGATCCTCCGCTGGCCCCGACCGAGCCGCAGATCTCCATCTGCGCGCTCAATGGTCAGATGCAGGGCAACCAGGCCGTCCTGAACATTCAGCAGTGCAGCGGCTCGGGCGTGCTGCAGCAGCTGGTGCTGACCGTGCAGCCGATCGTCGCGCCGCTCGAGCAGCTGCTCGGCAACCCCAACCTCGCGGCGACGGTGACCGTGGTCGAGAAGCCCGAGGGCTTCTTCGTCCGCGTTGAGGCCGAGGGCATGGATCTCTTCTATGTCAGCGGCACCAGCTTGTTCGCCGAGGGCGTCACCACGTACCCGTGGAACATCGTCGCGTACTCGTCGGAGTGCGGCTTGACGCCGGCGATGTGCGGCGAGCTCGAGCGACTCGCCCTGTATGTCGACGGTGGCGTGGTCTTCGACGGCAACGCCGGACAGCCGTCGAGCGCCGCGACCGTGTGGGCCGAGACGGTGATCGACGACTGCGGCGTGCTGCGCTACGAGCTCGCGGCCCTCGCTCCTTGAAGCGGCCTACTGACAGCTGCCGACGAAGCGATCGAGCGTGGCGAGCATGAACTCGTCATAGCTGGCCGCGCAGATCGAGCTGAGCGGATCGCTGCTCAGCTGCTCGGCGACCTCGCGGATGCGGACCGGCGGCACCGCGGTGGCGGGCTCGCCGAACGGGTCGAGCACGGCCGTGCAGCCCGGACCGATGCCGAAGTTCTCTTGAAAGGCGGGATTGGTCGCGTCGACGTCGGCGTAGGTGATGGTGCCGTCGAGGCCGACGCCGTGGATCGAGAGCACCGCCACGTCGAGCCCGTCGTCCAGCGAGCGCTTGCTCTGCTCGATCATCGTGAGGATGTTCTGATAGCGGCTCACCGAGAACAGCACCGCATCGACGGGAGCGGCCGGGTTGCCCATCAGATCCTTGTCGGCGGCGACGCAGTCGTCGTAGCCGCTCGGATCGCCGACGCAGTCGACACCAGCGTTCCAACACACCGCGCTGGTCGGAAACGAGGCGTTGGGGTTCTCCCAGAACACCCTGTCGCCGTCGGCGCCGAAGGCTGCCTCCTCGAACTGCGGCTGGACCGAGCAGTCGACCTCGTCGGTGACCAGCAGCACCAGCAACGACGCGTCGTCGCGCATGAACCCGGCCTCGGGTGCGTTGGGGTTGGTGGTGCGAGCCAAGGCCCGGCGCGTGGACTCGAGCTGCTGCTCGAAGCCGCAGCCGTTGATGCCCTGCGGGAGCAAGCAGCGGATCGCGTCACCAACGTCGACGCCGGGTTCCAGGTTGAGCTGTCCGGCCTCGCGCTGCAGCCACGGTCGCGGCTCCGGGATCGGATCGAGCGCGGTGGTGGTCGGCAGCGCCGCGAGCTGCTCGGGGCTCACGTCGCAGACGTCGTTGCAGGCGAGGTCCGCCACGTTGACGATGCCGCTGAAGTCGAAGTCGCCGAGCCGGGTCTGGCAGGAGCTGAACACGAAGCGGCCGTGCTCGGGCGTGGTCCCCTGGGGGTGACACCACATGCTGCCGCTGTCGGTGGTGGTGAACGCGAGCCGCCAGTCGACGCCGGCGATGTCGAGGCCGTCCATCAGCAGCGGAAACGCGTCGATCAGCTGGCGCTGCTCCTCGCCCATCGAGCCGGAGTTGTCGATCACGACCAGGATGTCGAGCTTCTCCGCGCAGCCGTCTCCATCGTTCGGCTCGGGCTCGGGCTCCGGTTCGGGCTCCGGCAGATCAGGCTCGCCGTCGTCGCTCTCCTCATCCAAGACTGGTCCGTCGTCGGGATCGCCGTCCCCTTCCTCTTCGGAGCCCGTGTCCTCGTCGTCTCCGGCATCGAGGACGCCTGGTTTCTGCACCACGCACGCGCCGACCAGCGCGAGCAACCCACCGAGAAGCGCTCGAGATTTCATTGCTCGGTGAATGTCCGGCTCCGGCCGAGCTCGTCAGCTACCAACACGCGGAGTCGAGACGCGCGACCAACGACGAGTCGGGCTCGGCTCGTGCAAAGGCTTCGAGCACCGCTCGCGCCTCGCTGCTGCGATCGAGACGGCACAGCGCCGCGACCTCGATGGCGACCCGCTCGGCGCGGAGCGACTTGCTCGAGCTGGTCGCGGGCATCTCGAGCAAGTCGCTCCGCGCCGAGCGGGTCTCCATCGAGATCGCGGCGCTGTGCCGTCTCGATCGCAGCAGCGAGGCGCGAGCGGTGCTCGAAGCCTTTGCACGAGCCGAGCCCGACTCGTCGTTG
>DATLLB010000094.1:0-20733 GCA_035538075.1 Enhygromyxa sp. | reverse complement strand
TCGCTGCGGTGCTCGGCGAGCGTCGTTCGGGCCCAGCTCGGCAGCGAGGCGTATTGTGCATAGTTGGGCGTGTGCCAACAGAACTGCTGGCCGAGCTCGCGCCAGGTCACCGCCTGATCCAAGAACGCCTCGGCGGCCGGGCTCACGCCCCACCAGCCGCTGCGTGCACCTCGAAGCACGCGCGCGTCGCCGAGCCGGCCGGGATCCCAGCCCTCGCGCTCGAGCACGGCAGCGACGAGCTGGTGGGCGCCGACATGACCGGAGTGCAGCCACGGTGAGAGCCCAGAGGTCGCCTCGCGATCGGGGTCGTTGTGATCCTCGTCGTAAGCGTCGAGGCGCTCGCGCACGAACTCTTCCATCGTGCGCTCGCCTGCCAGCGAACCACCCTGCAGCGGCGCGCGGCCGACCTCGTGATCGATCGGCAGCTCGGCGAGGAATTGGCGATCGCTCGCTAGTTCGGCGGCCCGCAGCATCGGCCAGCGCTCGCGCACGATCGCCGGCAGCGACACCTTGCGTGCGTCGCCGAGCTCGACCAGCGGATCGGCGAGCGGCATCGCGGCGAGGTGCTCGGCGCCGTGCTTTTGGATGAAGCGTCGAAACGCGTGCGCGGTCGAGAACGCCGAGTCCGCCGCGCGCAGCGGGATGATGCCGTTGCCGTCGACCAGCTCGAGCGGGGCGGCGATCTGGCGAGCCGCCGCGCTCTGCATGCGCGGGACGAAGAAGCACGGCCAGTCGTCGCTGACGACCACACACGCTCGGGCCGCGAGCGCGCTCAGCAGACCCTTGCCGGCCTCGGGCTCGCGCTCGACGTAGGCCAGGTAGCGCACGCCCGCGGCGGCGAAGCGGGCGGCGTTGTCGGCCATGCCGTCGATCACGAAGTGATGGAAGCGATCGCTCGCGTGGAGATGCCCGACCCGCAGCGCCTCGAGCACGATCAGCGGCTTGCGAAGCTGCTGCGCACGCCAAGCCGCGTGCTGCAACGCGAAGCTCCAGCGGGCGCGTCGCTGCGCGACCATCCAGTAGAGCACGTACTCGCCCGCGACGGGTTGCCGTTCGCCGGCTCCGCCCAAGCTTCGCACGCGCAGCGGTGGGACGCGGGGGATCATGGGCGATCCATGACCCGGGCGAGCCCACCCGTCGAGGGTTCATTTCCCGCGCAAACGCGCGTAGACTGCCGTACGAATGGCGCGCACGCTGGAATACAACGCAACCCTCGAGGCCCGCGAAGACCTGTCGGATGTCCTCGCCGTGTTCAAGGTCGTTCCCGACACGCCGATCCCCGAGGGCCGGTGGTTCGTGCCAGGCCAGTACCTCACGCTCGGGCTCAACAACGAGGCCAAGCCCGAGCTCGGCAGCGTGCGTCGAGCGATGTCGATCGCCTCGCCGCCGCAGCAGCGCAAGACCATCGACTTCTACATTCGCTATGTGAGCCAGCCTGAGAGCACCAACCCGCTCACGCACCTCTTGTGGACGATGAAGCCGGGCGATCGGATGAGCATGACCACGCGGGCGGTCGGCAAGTTCACGCTCGACGACACCGTGCCGGCCGACGACGCGCGCCTGAAGATCTTCGTCGCCGCCGGGACCGGGCTCGCGCCGTTCACCTCGATCATCGAGGCCGACGTGTTCGACAACCCGAGCGCGCGGCTCGACAAGTACGTGCTGCTGCACGGCGCCAGCTATCCGCACGAGATCGGCTACCGCGAGCGGCTCGAGCACCTCGCCCGCGAGCACGGCCTCCACTACCTGCCGACCGTGAGCCGCCCGCACGAGGCCTCGGGCTGGTCGGGCAACGTCGGTCGCGTCGAGGACTTCTTCAAGCCCGGCCGACTCGAGCAGCTCGAGCGCGACATCGGGGTCGAGGTCGGCACGCTGACGCCGAACAACGCGGTCATCTACATCTGCGGGCTGACCGGGACCATCGCGATGACGATCGAGCGCCTGCTGCATCGCGGGTTCGTGCCGTTCTTCCCGAAGATCCGGCGCGCGATGGGCTGGGGGCCCGAGATCGAGTCGACGATCTATTACGAGCAGTACGACAACGAGCCGATCCTGCGCGTCTCGGATCCCGACGAGCTCGCCCGCTTGAAAGGTTTGATAAAGGGACCGTAGCCGGTCTCTTTAGTCCGGTTTGATCAGGTGCTTGGCCAGCCACGCCGAGGTCTCGTAGTTGGTGTGCAGCACCGACTCGCGCGCTTCGTAGCCGTGGCTCTCGTGCGGGAGGATGACCATGCGCGCGGTCCCGCCGAGGCCCTGCAGCGCGTGGAACAGCCGCTTGGTCTGTAGTGGAAAGGTGCCGGGGTTGTCGTCGAGCTCGCCGTGGATCAGCAGGATCGGCTCGTCGATCTGCTGGGCGGTGAACAGCGGAGACACGCGCACGTAGGCGTCGGTCGCCTCCCACAGGTTGCGACGCTCGCTCTGGAAACCGAACGGCGTGAGGCTGCGGTTGTACGCGCCCGAGCGCGCGACGCCGGCCTTGAACAGCTCGGTGTGCGCGAGCAGGTTGGCGACCATGAACGCGCCGTAGCTGTGACCGCTGATCGCGATGCGCTCGCGATCGGCGACCCCGATCTCGACCACGGTGTCGACCGCGGCCTCGGCCGACATCACGAGCTGCTCGATCAGCGTGTCGTTGACGGTCTCGGGATCGCCGACCACGGGCATGGCCGCGAACATCACCGCGTAGCCCTCGAGCAGCAGCACGTTGGCCGAGGTCCCGCCGATGCGAGTGAAGCGAGTCGGCGCGGCGCGGACTTGGCCGGCCGTGTCGGCGTCGACGTACTCGCGCGGGTAGGCCCAGATCAGCACGGGCAAGCGGCCGTCAGTCGTGGGATCGTAGCCGGGCGGCAAGTGCAGAGTCGCCGAGACCGGCACGCCGTCGCGCCGCTTGTAGTTGAGCAGCTGCTTGTGCGCGCCGTCGAGGGTCGGGTGCGGGTGCGGCAATGCGGTGAGCGGGAATGGCTCGCCGGCGGTGATCGACTCGCGAAACCAGTCCGGCGGATCGTGGGGCGCCTCGCGGCGGATCACCAGCGTGCCGGTGTCGCCAGCGAAGCCGACGAACGCCGCCCAGCTGTCGCGCGGCGACTGAAACAGGCGCTCGGGCGTCGCACCTTCCTGCAGGGCGAGGCGATCGAGGAACGGTCGCTCGCCGCCTTCGTAGGCGCCGTCGCCCGCGAGGAAGATCGCCAGCGAGTCACCCTCGCCGGTCGTGCGCACGACCCAGCTGTCGTCCGTCAGGTTGCGACGCACCGGGCGGCCGGGATCGCGGTAGTCGTCGTGGATCGAACGATCGAACAGCACCCGACCCGGCCCGGGATCGGCGAGCTCGCGCAGGTGGGTGGTCTTCCAGCGGCGGTCGCGATCGTACTGCGTGATCAAGTAGCGCCCCGGCTGATCGAGCCAGTCGATGCCGCTGAAGCGGTGCTCGGTGCGGGTGAGCTCGACGCCGTCTTCGCTGGTCTTGCCGCCGAACGGCCCGCTGAGCCGGACGACGCGATCGCGTTGCTCGGCCTCGACCCGCGGATCGCCGCGATCGAGCGCCTCGGCCCAGACCAGCGTCGCCGGCTCGAGCGGCTGCCACTCGAAGTCGCGCGGGCCGGTACGCACGCCTTCGATCGGGACCTCCTCGGCGACCGGCCGCTTCAGCAGCACGATCGGCGGCGCCTCGGGATCACGCAGCGACCACAGCTCGACGGTGCTGGCGAAGCGATACCAGGGCACCACCCGCGAGTAGGGCTCGAGCAGGCGCTCGACCAGCAACCACTCGCCGTCGGGCGAAGCATCGAGCTGCGCGAACACACCACGGCTGCGCGGGCCTTCGCCGAGCTTGGTCGTCTCGCCGTCGAGACTGACGAGCACCAGCTCGCTCGTGAAGTAATGCGTGAACAGTGCGTCGTCGAGCGGCGACTGCAGCAGATCCTGGTAGGTCCGGTTGGTCGCCGCTCGACCGGAGGTCTCCTCGACCAGCGGTCCCGCAGCGACGGGCGAAGCCACCGGCGCGGGCCCGCGCTCGGGCACGATCGTGCGCACGAGCAAGCGCTCGCTGCCCGACACCCACAATAGGCCGTCGTCGAGCGCCGCGTTGACGGGCAGCTCGATCAGCTTGCGTGCGCTCGCAGTCGCGACGTCGACGACCCATAGCTGCACGTGATCGTCGGCCGCGTGGGTGAACGCGAGCTTGCGACCGTCGGGCGACCAGTCGGGGTGACTCAGCCGCGGGTTGGCAGGCACACCGGTGACCTCGCGGCTGATCCCCGAGCCCACGTCGACGAGCCGCAGCCGCTCGTAGAAGCTGCTGCGCTTGTGCTGGTTGGTGCGCGGCGTGATGCGTTCGCCGGCCAGACCCAAGAACGGCTCGGCGACCACGTCGATCGACGGATGACTCGGATAGTCGGCGAGCAGCAGCGTGCTGCCGTCGGGCGCGAGGCTGACCGCGGGCGTCGGCGCAGCGTCGACCACCGCGACGATCTCGGGCGCCGGCTCGCGATAGCGCAGCTCGGGCTCGATGAATTCGGGCGTGGTCTCGAGCCCCCGCACGTCCTCGGGTGTCAGCTCGCGTGGTGGCGGCGACTCGGGGTCCGGCTGCGGAGGCGGCGGCTCGTAGCAGACCGCCCCCACGCACAGCACCGCGACCAGGCACAGCTGACCCGGAAGCCTCGGAACCCACGAATCACGCATGCTCGAACGATACCGCAAAGCGCTGGCGTCGACGTGCCAAACTCTGGTCATGCAGGTTGTGATCGCTTCGGAGCAAGAGTTTGCAGCTCCGCGCGTGGGCTTCGTGATCGACGTCGACGGGATCATCGCTCGCGTGCCGGCGGAGGCCGTCACCAAGGGCATGTTCTTCAACCGCTGCCTGTCGCTCGCCAAGGACCACGACGAAGACGAGCTGCTGCGCGCGGCGGGCATCGAGGTGCGACGCTTCGTGCCCTTCGCCGAGTATCCGTGGCCGCAGTTCGTCCGACTCTCGGTCACGGTCGCCGACGCGATCGCCGATGGCCGCACGACCGTGGGCCTACGCGAGATCGGGCGCGCGCTGTTCGTCGAGTTCGCCGACAGCCTGGTCGGCCAGGTCACCTTCGGCGTGCTGCGCAGCAACGCCGACCGGGTGATCGGGCTCGGGGCCAAGGCCTGGAACATGACCGGCATCCCCGGTCGCGTGCACAGCCAGTCGATCGCAGACCGACACTACCGCTACCACTTCGTCGAGTACCCGGCCGAGTTCACCGAGACGATCGCGATCGGTGTGCTCGAGGGTGCCCTGCTCTCTTGCGCCGAGGTCCCGCGGCTGAGCTTCGCGCGGGCCGACGCGATGAACTCGATCATCGACATCCGCTGGGGCTGAGTCCCGCGCCATGATAGGGTCCTTGGCTCGCGAAGCGCCCATGCAACCCAAAGGCCGGCTCGAGGAGCTCGACTCACTGCGGGGCATCGCGGCGCTGACCGTGCTCTCGCAGCACCTGCTGTTCAGCGTCGTGGCCGTCCCCAAGCTGGTCGATTACTCGCCGCTGCACGTGCTGTGGGCCGGACACGAGGCGGTGATCTTCTTCTTCGTGCTCAGCGGCTTCGTGCTCGCGCTGCCGTTCGTCGACGGCCGCCCGTTCGACTTCGCCCCCTACGCAATCAAGCGAGTGTTTCGCATCTGGCTGCCCTACGTGGTCGCGACCGCGGCCGCGCTCGCGCTCGCGAGCTTGACCGTGGAGCGCAGCGAGGTGAGCGAGTGGGCCGCGGACAAGTGGCGGCAAGCGCCGACGCTGCGCGTGTGGATCGACCACGTGCTGCTGGTCGGCAATTACGAGACCACCCGCTACAACCCGGTGCTGTGGTCGCTGGTCCACGAGATGCGGATCTCGCTGATCTTTCCGCTGATCGTCTGGGCCGTGCGCAACCTCGACTGGAAGGTCTGCGTCGCGCTGGCGCTGGGCGGCTCGGCGATCGACGCGGTCAACCTGCACCTTGGCCTCGAGTACTCGGCCGGCTGGCGCAGCTCGTTCTTGGAGTCGCTCCACTTCGCGAGCATGTTCATGGCCGGGGCCCTGCTCGCGCGCCATCGGCAGTTCGCGATCGAGTGGTTCAACCAACGCAGCCGCGCCGAGCGGGTCGGCCTGTGGGTGCTGGCGTTCCTCGCCTACGCGTACGGACGCGCGGTGCTGATCGTGCCGAGCGAAGGGATGCGGACGCTGCACGACCTCGCGATCACGCTCGGCGTGCTGGTGGTGATCCAGACGGCGCTGGCCTCCAAGCGGTTCGCGCAGGCGCTCCAGCACCCGTGGCTGGTGCTGTGCGGGCGCACCTCCTACAGCCTGTATCTGTGGCACGTGGTCGTGCTGCTGGCCGTGTTTCACCTGCTCGGTGACCGGCTGCCGATGGTGTGGCTGGCGGTGCTGACCCTGGCCGGCAGCGTGGTCGCGACCGCGGCTTCGTACGTGCTGGTCGAGAAGCCGTCGATCACCTGGGGACACCGGGTCGCGAGCTTGCTGACGAGGCGAGCTCGTCCATCGTGAGGCTGCGAAACTCGACCCGGCCTGCCAGCGCCCTGGCGTTGCGCAGCAGGTTGTCGAACGCGACCAGGTTCTCGTAGGTGTGCGAGCAGAGCTCCTGCGGCCGCAGCCACAGGTGATAGACCCAGCCGGCCTCGGCCGCCGTGATCATCTCGCTCTGCATTCGATGCACGCGCAGCGGCTCGAGCTGACGAAAGCGCGGCTCGTAGGGCCGAAGGTAGCGGCTGGCCGGGAGCTCCAGCGGCTGCCCGCGTGGCTGCGCGAGCAAGCGCGTCATCGCCACGGCGCCGTCGGGGATCAGCAGCGAGAAGTTGTCGGCCAGACACAGCCCGCGTCGCAGCGCGGCGGTGATGGTCGAGCGCGAGTGCGCGTGCGCCCAACCAGGTCGGCGTCCGCGATACGAGCGGATGCCGTGGCGGGCGAGGATCGGCAGATACTCGCGACGGCACTGCACGCGCGGAAACACCAGGGACCGGATCTGCACGTCGCGCTGCGCTGCGATCGCGACGGCGGCCCCGAGCTCGGCGTCGAGCTGCGCGGCGCTCGGGCCGGGCGCGTCGCTGGGGTAGCAGGCGATCGTCTGAGTCCCGATCTCCTGATGCGGATGCGCCAAGATCGTGGCGATCAGCTCGGCCACGTCGAGCCGCGATCGATCGAGTCCGACGAGCGCCCAGGTGGCGTGAATCTCCCGCTCGGCGAGCAGCTCGAGCACGCGCTGGAGCGCCTCGCTCGAGCGCGCCGAGCTTGCGAGCGCGCCCGTCAGCTCGACGTCGAGCGAGACCACCAGCGCGCCGGGTGAGCGATCCGCTTCAGCGCCCATGGGTACGTTGCAGCAACACCAGCGGCCGCGGTCCGCAGAGCCCGTCGCGAATGACGATGCGCTCGAGCTCGCGCGTTCGCCAGCGCTCGGCCATGGTCGCCACGTTCTTGCTGGTGGTCTCGTCCTGCTCGTTCTCGCGGCCCTCGTAGATCAGGTGCGTCCACGGCAGCTCGCCGACGCCGGGCGGGAAGTCGACGTGATGCCAGGCCGCGAGGAACAAGCCGACGCCGCCGTGCGCCTCGCTGAAGCGAGCCGCCCACTCGGGCAGGTCGGCGCGGAAGTTGGTGTCGAGGTTGATCTGCCGACCGAACACGCTGGTGCGCCCGGAGCCGAGCAGCGGCAGCAGACGATCGGCCGCCTCGGCGACCGCCGGGAGGTCCCAACCGAACGCCCAGTGAGCGCCGCGGGCGAGCGAGCCGTGCATCATCATGCCGGAGTTGCAGCACACGTCGAACACGACGCGGCGATCGAGTCGGACCTGGTGGCGGGCGAGCAGGCCCTCGATCGCATGCCAGCGCTCACCGGTTCCGCGGCGGGCGTTGGAGCTCGCGCCCGGCACCTCTTGGTACAAGAAGCGCTGACCGGCGTGCACGATCGTGAGCACGTCGCCGAAGTGCAGCACGTCCTCGCGCTGGGCGAGCACGTCCTGAACCACCGCCTGCTCGTCGAACAGGAACGACTGCGGATCGACATAGCGCGGACCGGCGGCGCTGATCAGCAGGTTGCCGTTGCAGTCGGGCGGGAAGAAGTCGTTGCAGTCGTAGCGGCTCGGGTTGGCGAAGCGAAACAGCCCGCGCTGCTCGAGCGCACGCAGCTGCGCGATGAAGTCCTCATACTCGGGCACGCTCGGCGTGTGGCCGTCGACGTGCTCGCACAGCACCGCGGTCATGTCGACGCCACCGCTCGCGCCGGTGAGGTGCACGAGGTCGTGGGGTCGCGGCCCGATCCCGTAGGCGTACAGGGCCGCGGTCGCGAACACCTGATTGCCGATCGGTCCTGCGAGCGCGGCCTCGGCCAGCGACCCGCTCTCGTAGTGGTAGCGAGCGCGGCTCGGCGGGGCGAAGTTCTTGAGCAGCTTGATGCCGAGCTCGGGCGGAAACGCGGCCATCAGCTCGGCCCCGAACACCGCCTCGCGGCCCGGCTGCGGCGGCACGTAGAGGGTGTGGCGCCCCTCGGCGACCTGCAGCGAGTGCTCGCGCAAAGCAGCGCGCAGCGCCTCGACGTCGGTGCCCGTGAACGCGGTACGGTAGCGACGAACCTGCGTGCCCCACCCGTGCAGCGGCTCGCGCTTACCTTGCCGCAGCCGCTGCCGCGCGAGCTTGATGCCGACCAGCGCCTCCTTGGCGACCCGGTGGATCACCGGCCGGCGACGAATCTCCGCGCGCAGCCACTGCTTGGAACTCTGCAGGAGCTTGCTGGCGCGGCTTCGTGGGGTCACGGGTCGACGGTAGCGCATTGTCGCGAAGCGAGCGAGCGCGCAGCCGCAGCGTCACCCGAACAGCCGGCCGAGCAGGCCCTTCTGCTTGCGTTCCTTCTTGCCGAGCAACCACTCCGCGCGCGAGCCGAGCCGCTTGGCGTCCATGCGTCCGACGACCGCGTCTTTGACCTGGCCGTCGAGCACGAACAAGATCGTCGGCACCGACATGATGTTGAACGGCATCGCCAGATAGGGGTGGCTGGCCGTGTTGACCTTGCAAAAGCGGACCTCGTCGCGCTCGAACTGCTCGGCCACGCGGGCGAAGTCGTTGGCCATCGCCATGCAGGGACCGCAGCTGGGGGACCAGAAGTCGATCACGACCGCGCCACCTTCGGGGCTCATGATCTGCTCAATCTGGGCTTGCTCGACGAGATCGTCGTAGGGCCGGTTCTCACTCATTGCGGCGAGCAGGGTAGCCCAGCCCTGAGCCGCAAGGTAGCATCGGCCGTGGTCGCGCGATCGTCGAGCTGGGTCGGTGTGCTGCTGCTGGCGAGCGCGTGCGCGGAGGGGCCGAGCAGCGGTGACGCCGAGACCGGCGAGAGCGGCTCGGATACGCAGACCGAGACCAGCTCGGACAGCGAGACCGAGACTGGCTCACCGCAGCCCGATCTCCCGGACGACGAGAGCGAGAGCGAGACCGCGGAGACCGAGACCGGCGACGAGTGCCCGCCGCCGCCCTGCGAGGCGTGCACATGCGTGGCCGGCGAGCTCGAGTGCGCGTGCGAGGAGCTGCTGCCCGCGGCCGGCTTCGTCGAGCTGCCCGGCGTCGACTACGAGCTCGGGCTCGGCGATCTGGCGATGCCGCAGAGCTCGACCGACTCGCGCCAATTCTGGGCGATGCAGCCCGCCGACGTCGCGCCCGAGCACGCGCCGGTGTTCGTGTTCTTCAACGGCGGACCGGGGGTCTCGAGCGGGATGCTGCTCGGGCTCGGGGTCGGGCGCATGAGCTTCGATCCGGCGCTGACCGGGCCCGACGCGAGCGTGGCCGAGAACCCCGACAGCTGGACCAGCCTCGGCACGCTGATCTGGATCGACGCGCGCCAGACCGGCTTCTCCTACGGGCTGCTCGACGATCCTAGCGACTACGCCAGCCGCAGCGCGGCGATGGACGTGGCCAGCTTCAACAGCTACCGCGACGCCGCCGACTTCGTGCGCACGCTCCTGCAGCTGCTGCACGACAACCCGATCCTGCAGGACAACCCGATCGTCTTGGTCGCCGAGAGCTACGGCGGCACGCGAGCGCAGCTGATGCTCGACATGCTGCTGCACCCGAGCGCGTACGGTGACGGTAGCCGCAGGCTGCGAGACCCCGAGCTCGTCGCGACGATCCTCGCCCACCACGATGCGGTGCTCGGTCCGGACGCAGGGCCCGAGCAGATCGCCACGCAGTTCGGACGGCAGATCTTGATCCAACCAGCGATGACCGGCTGGCGCATGCAGGCCAGCGCGGGCGTGCTGTTCGAGCAGCCGGGCTCGGTGATCGAGCAGCTCGCGGCCGAGCTCGGCGAGGACTATGTGACCTGCGCCGAGCTCGGTGGCCCGTGCGACCCCTTCGATCATGCGATCTCGTTCGTGTCGAGCAACGGCCGCAGCCCCTACGACTATCGAGCGCCGTACTCGTGGCTCAACGACATCTTCGCGCTGGTCGGCGATCGCCTCAACGACTCGGCCACGACTGAGGCGCTGCTCGGGGTCACGGCCTCGTCGATCGTCGGGCTCGCGGCCAACCAGCGCGCGGGCGCCTGGCGAGCGGCGCAGCCGGACGCGTACCCGGCCGACGCCGCCGTCGGCGACTGGCCTGCGGTCGCCGGCGCGCTCGAGCCCTGGGATCGCTACTTCGTGACCTTCAACGTCGAGGCGTTCAACGAGTTTGGCAGCTACGCGGCGCGCCAGCTCGACGTCGACCCGGCCGATCCGCACTTTGGTGAGCTGTTCCTGAGCAACCTGATCTGGGTCGACGCGCTGGTCACCGAGGCGGCCTACGATCTCATCGTGCACACGCCAGCGATCCCCGGGGCGCTGGCCACCTACGAGTCGATGGTCAGCGAGGTCATCGTCGATCCCGACGCGGAGGAGTGGCTGATCGAGTACGTCCCGCAGCTCGGCGTCGGCTCGCGCGTGGTCACGGTTCCGCGCTACGAGGCCTCGCACGCGGTGACCCTCGACGCGCCCAGTGCCATGCGCGACGACGTGGAGCTCTGGTTGGCGCGCTAGCCAACCGATTGACTGGCGACGTCAGCGGGACCGGCCGGGGCAGCTTCGACAGCAGGCTCGTCGTCCTGCTCGACCGCAGCGTCGGCGTCGTCCCAACCTTCGACGTCAGGCAGCTCGTGCGCAGGCCCGGCCGTGCCCGCATCCTCGGCCGGCAGCTCGGGCATCGGTGCGGGCGTCGGCTTGCTCGCAGGCGCGGCAGGCTTGCTCGGCGCGGGCGAGCTCGGCGTGGCGGCCTTGCTCGGCTGCTCTGCCGGAGCTCCGGCTGGCTGCGGCGGCGCCTTCTTGATCGCGGCCGGAGCCGTCGCAGCCAGGGTCGGCTTCTCTCGCGGCTTGGGCTTCTTCTCGGCGACCGCGGGCTTCGGCTCGACCGGCGCGGGCTCGACCGGCGCGACCTCGACCGGTTGCTCGACGGCGACCGGCTCGACCGCGGGTTGCTCCGCAGCCTGCACCTGATTGGCGCCTGGGCTCAGCGCGATCACGGCGACCGCCGTCAGCACCACGCAAGCCCCGACGCCCATCATCATCCACTTGCGCTGCTTGGGGTCGCTGCGCAGGGCCGTGTCCGGCGGCCGCTCCTCGACCAGGTGCATCTCACCGGCCTCCCAGCTTTCCTCGGGTTGCTCGAGCTTCAGATCGTCGATCTCGCTGGGATTGTGCAAGGCAGACCTCGTCGAGGCGCTACGCTAGCCCGAGCACCCGAACTGTCAAGAGATCGGACTTTTCGCGCCCGCGCCGAATTCAATCTTGCCAAGAAGGCACTCGCTCGAGCGCTCGCGTGTCACCGATCATCTCGCACACGGCCGCGAGCGCGTCGCGCTTGGCCCCGCGCCAGCGCAGCTGCTCGAGATCCTCCTGCGGCAGCGGCACGTCGGTGCGCAGCGTCGCGAGCGTGCGATACAGCCTCGCCTGCTCGCGCTGCGCTCGGAGATTCTCGGCGAGCACCGCAGCGCCCCGGATCTTGATCGACCACTCGCTCGCGTCATCCGGTATCGCGTCGAGGTGTCGATAACACCCGAGCACCGCAGCGGCCGACTTCATCCCCCAGCGCGGGATGCCGGGGATGCCATCGGCGGTGTCACCGACGAGCGCGAGCAGATCCGGGATCGAGCTCGGCGCCACGCCAAACTTCTCCTCGATCCGCGCCGCGTCGTAGTGCTCCTGACGGCGACGATCGAACAGCACGACCTTGTCGCCGCGGACGCACTGGCCGAGGTCCTTGTCGGGCGAGCACAGCAGCACCTGCTCCACACCCTCGACGTCGGCCCAGCGCGCGGCCGCAGTCGCGAGCGCGTCGTCGGCCTCGAACTCGATCATCGGCCAGACCACCAGGCCGAGCGCGTCGCTGATCTGCTCGGCGATCGGAAACTGAGCCCACAGCGCAGGATCGATGCCGTCGCCGGTCTTGTAGCCTTGGTAGAGCTGGTTACGAAACGACTCGATCACATGATCGAAGGCGATGGCCACGTGGGTGACCTCGGGCTCGCGCAGCAGCGCGAGCATCGAGCGCAACAGCCCGCGACTGGCCCCAACCTCGCGCCCGTCCGGGGCCGTCGCGGGTGGCGCGCCAAAGAAGCTGCGAAACAGCTCGTAGGTGCCATCGATCAGGTGCAGTCGCACCGGGCGACTATCCCCAACAACGGCGAGCTTGCCAAACACGGCGGCGCGACAATCGGTACAATCTCGGCAACCAGTGGCGAGCGACGAGCAAGATCCCACGGCGAACTCGGGCTCGAGCGAGCACGAGCGCGAACGATCGGTCTCCGAGAACGGCAAGAGCGGTGGCGATCCACCCACGCTCCCGCCCTTCGCGGGCGACGGTCCGAAGCCGCAGACGATGTACGGGATGCCGGCGCTCGACGTGTTCGCCGGCGTCGAGGATCTGTTCGATGTCCCGGCTGTTGGCACCAAGGCGCCTTCGGGTCCAGCTGCGGCCGCGAGCGCTCCTCCGCTGCTGCCCGAGCTGGCGCCGCTGCAGCCTCGCAAGGGCCCGCCGCCGCCGAAGACCGGGTCGAATCCGATCCTCGCCGCCCCGCCTCCGACCCTGTCCCCGCCTGCACCTCCGCCCAAGCCGGTGGTCAAGCCGGGCGCCAAGCCGGCCGCGGGCGTGCCGACTCGCATCGCGCCGGAGAAGCCGGTCGAGACCCCGACACGCTCGACCGTGCTGCCGTCGGCGGCGGGGTTGATCGCGAAGATGCGTGCGGCCAAGGCCAAGGACGAGGAGGAGTCGGTCGCGACCAAGGTCGAACCGGAGACACCGATCGTCGAGCCTGAGAAGGTCGAAGCGCCGTCGTCCCCCGCGCCGGCACCCGAGCCGCAGAGCGTGACGCCCGAGCTCGAGCCGGCGCCGCCCGAGCGGCCGGTCGCGACGCTCGAGCCCGTCGAAATCCACGGGCGGAAACCGGCGGCTACGGCCAAACGCGAGCTCGTCGACGCCCCTGCCCCGCCGCCCTCGAGCGCCGATCTGGACGAAGAGGTCACCTACATCGCCTCGAAGCTGCGCAGCGAGAGTAGTGGCTCTCACGAGCGCGACGAGCTCGATCCTATCAGCGAGCCCTCCACCGCATCGTCGAACACATTGTCGACGATGGCAGGTGGCGCTCGCAGTCCCGAGGCAAAGCCCTTCGCTCCACCACCGCCGGCGACCAAGGCCACGCTCGCACCGCCGCCGCCGACGACCGCGAGCAGCGAGGCCGCGGCGCCGAAGATCGGTGTGCCCTACGAGCCGCCCGCGTTGATCCTCAAGCAGGACGTCGAGCCGCAGGACGGCGAAGAGGCCGAGGCGGACGAGCTCGACGAAGCGGACGAGCAGCCGCGCGAGCCCTTGCCACCCGCTCGGCTACCGACGCCCGGCGCTCGTCTGCCACCCGCGAGCGAGACCGTCGCACGACGGATCGCGCTGGCACCCGCGCAAGCGACCACCGTGCCGGCAGAGGTCGGCGCACCGACACCGATCGCACCGCAGGACACCGCGTCGCTGATCGACGGGCTCGCCAACGAGCTGATCGCCGAGTCCGAGCGCGAGGCCGCGGTCACGATGCAGGCCAAGCTGCCCAAGCGCGAGAAGCAGCAGCAGCCGATGGGGTCGCAGCGGCGCCGCAAGATCGCGCTGTACTTCCTCGGCGCCGCCGCGACGCTCTCGTTGATCGTCGCGCTGCTGCCCTCGCAAGGCACCGGCACCGACCCGGAGGCCCAGGACGATCCGCAGGCCGACGTCGAGCCAGATCCGGTCACCGAGCAGCCGATCGCCCTGCTCGAGCAGGACGAGCCCGAGCCGCAGCCGGCCGAGCCCGAGCCGGCGCCCGTCGGCGAGACCGGCGAGGCCGAGCCCGAAGTCGAGGCGCCGGTCGAGCCACCGCCGCCCGCAGACACGCCCAAGCCCACCGTCGCGTCGACCAAGCCCAAGACCAGCAAGCCCAAGCCGCAGCCCGAGCCCGAGCCACCGAAGGTCGAGCCCAAGCCCGAACCCAAGCCCGAGCCCAAGCCCGAGCCCAAGCCCGCGAGCGGACCTGCGGACACGCGCGACGACAAGCAGCTCTACACGGCAGCCAAGTCGGCCTACAACAGCGGCAACGCGGCCGAGGCCTACAAGCTCGCGTACGAGAGCTGGCGGAAGAAGAACAACAAGAAGACCGCCGAGCTGATGGTGCTCGCCGCGTGCAAGCTCAAGGACAAGGGCAAGGCCAAGTCGTCGCTCGACAAGGTCGCCGCCGTGCGACGGCCGGCCATGAAGAAAGAGTGCTCGGCCCTCGGGCTCTCACTTTAGCCGAGCGCGCTCGAGGTCACGCGGGCGCGCTCACTTCTGCTCTGGATCGATCTGATCCATCAGGTCGTCGATCACGTCGTCGCAGCCGGCCAGCCGCTCGTCGGTCTCCTTGCGCAGCGTGTCGATGCAGGCCTCGGACTGCTTTTGGTCCTCCTTCTGGAAGCAGACCTCGGCGCGCTGCATCGCCTCCTTCTCGATGGTTCGCACATCGTCGATGCGCTTCATGCAGGAGATGCCCTTGTCGTCGAGTTCCATGCACTTCTCGACGAAGTGGGTCTGGACGGCGGCGACCCGCTTGTCGGCGAGCTCGTCGGCGCTGGCGCGCTGGTCCGGCGGCGCGAGATCCTTGTCGATCTCGCGGTCGCGCTCGATGTCCTTGATCATCAAGCCGCGCGCGTGATCGCAGATCTTCTTGTTGCCGTTGCAGCCAGCCGCGATCAGCAGGCATGCGAGGATGAGGAGCTCGCGTCGGATCACCACGGGATCCTGCCACGGATTGGGGTGCGAGAAGATGGATTGATCGATCGCCTCGGCTCGGCTACGGCGTCACCGTGGCACACCGCGGTCGACGTCTGCTCGGCGAGCTCACGGGCTTCGCCTCCGGGCTCGCTCGTACACCGACGCTGGCGCTGGACTGGCGCACGCTTCCGCGTGGCGAGGGCCCGGTGCTCGTGCTCCCTGGGTTCGCGACCACGGATGCTTCGACCGTGGTGATCCGCGGCGTGCTCGAACGCCTGGGCTACGCCACCTACGGTTGGGGCCTCGGTCGCAACCATGGCAATCACACCACGCTTCTGCCTCGCGTCGTCGAACGCATCACCCGACTCGCTTCGGAACACGACGAGGCGCTGCTGCTGATCGGCTGGAGTCTCGGTGGCATGTTCGCGCGCGAGGCCACTCGGCTGATCCCCGACCACGTGCGCGGGATCGTGACGCTGGGCACCCCGTTGCTCGGCGGCGGCGGGTCACTCGCGGTGCCGATCACGGCGATCTACAGCAAGCGAGATGCGATCGTGCCCTGGCAACACTGCATCGACCCCGATACCCGGGTCGAGCACATCGAGGTCGATGCGACCCACTTCGAGCTGGGCGTGTCGCCAGAGGTGTTGCGGATCGTCGCCGCGGCGCTCGCTCGCTACCGATCGTGACCCCCGTGCCCTCGGCCGGGCGCCGAGCAAAGAAAAATCTCATCGGGGTGCCCGCGGCTGGGCATCGAGCAAAGAAGATCCTCACTGAGCTGCCCGCGGTCGGGCGCCGAGCAAAGAAGATTCTCTCCGCCGTGCCCTCGGCCGGGCACCACTGTAAGAATTGGCGGCCATCGAGGCCGAATTCGAGGCTTTTCACCATGACCGGGCTCACCGGGGAGTGCTCGGCGCCGAGCTCCGAGCGCCTCGGCAAACTCGAGAAACACTCGGCAACTACTGCCGAAACTACTTTCCGCACCGAGCGATCAGCGCGCGAGCAGGTCGAAGCCGATCTGCAGCGGGTTCTCGCCGAGGGTCGCGAGCGCCTGCTCGAGGGTCGGATCCACGGAGCCGGACATCAGCCAGTCGCCGAGTCGCTCGCGTAGGGCGTCGTCGATCGAGCCGTCGGCGAGCTGACGCGCGAGCGCGGCGAGCTGCTCGGGATCGACGACCGACGAAGGGGCTTCGCTCGACGGCTCCGCGATCGCGACCTCGATCGGCTCCGTCGCGATCTCGATCGGCGCGTCTGCAGCCGCAAAGGTCTCGTCGACCACGGCTTCGTATCGCAGCTCCTCCTCGTCCTCCGCCCACGCGTGCCCGTCCGCGTCGGCGGGCCTCGGCAGCGGCTCGTCCTTCTCGATCGCGATCGGCACCTGCACGAGCGCCGGCACCACTCGCCACTGCGCGTCGCCGTGATCCCGCAGCCGTCGAGCTCGACGCTCGGCGATGCGCTCCCACGGCATCGCGTTGAGCACATGCTCGCGCTCCAGCCACCCGCGCCGCGCCATCGCCAGCGCGTACTCGTGGCGACCGAGGTGCCCGGGCGCGTGCGCGTCGGTGTCGAGCACGACCGCGACGCCGCGCTCGCGACAGCGTCGGCACTCGACATCGCCGAGGTCCATGCGGTTGGGGCCGCCGTTGCACTCGAGCGCGACGTCGTGGGCTCGCGCGGCGGCGATGACCGCCTCGAGATCCATGGGATACGGATCGCGCTTGCCCGGCCGCCGTCCGGTCGGGTGGCCGATGCAGTCGACCACCCCGCTCTCGATCGCCCGGAGCACCCGCTTGGTCATCTGCTCGGGGCTCTGGTTGGTCCACTGGTGGACGCTGGCGATCACCCAGTCGAGCTGCGCGAGCAAGGCCGGATCGAGGTCGAGCTCGCCGTCCTCGAGGATGTCGACCTCAATCCCGGCGAGCGTGCGGATGCCGTCGAGCTGGCCGTCGAGCGCCCGGATGCGCTGCATCTGCGCGGCGAGGCGGCGCTCGTCGAGCCCGTTGGCGATCCGCAGCGCCTTGGAGTGATCGGTGATCGCGATGTAGCGGTGCCCGAGCTCGCGCGCTCGCTCGGCCATCTCGCGGATGGTGCCGCTGCCGTCGCTGTCGGTCGTGTGCATGTGCAGATCGCCGAGGATGTCGGCAGCCTCGACCAGCTTCGGCAGCCACCCGCGCTCGGCGGCCTCGAACTCGCCCTGGCCCTCGCGCAGCTCGGGCGCGATCCAGGGCAGCCCGACGTGGCGAAACACGGTCGCCTCCTCGACGCACGGATCGATCGGCACGTCTTCCGAGACCGCGCGGATGAACACGCCCTTGTCGCTGACCTTGAGCCCCATGGTGTTGGCTCGTTGGCGCAGCCGGATGTTGTGCTGCTTCGATCCAGTGAAGTAGTGCAGCCCGGCGCCGAAGGTATCGGGCGGCAGCACGCGAAGATCGGCCTGCTGTTGGTTGCGCAGGCGCACGGAGCAGCGGCCCTCGCCGCCGAGCAGCACCTCCTCGACGTCGGGCAGCGTGCGGAAGCGGGACATGACCGCGGTCGGATCGTTGGTGCCGACCAGCACGTCGAGATCGCCGATCGCCGCCTTGCCTCGGCGCACGCTGCCGGCCAACGCGACGCGCTCGGCCGCGGGCAGCTGCGCGAGCGAGTCGGCGATCCGCCGACCGACCCGCTGCGCGTCGATCAGCGCGACCTTGCCTCGCCGCGCCCGGTAGGCCTCGATGCCGGCGAGGATCTTGTGGGCCGTGCCCGAGCCCATCCGAGGGATCGCCTCGATCTTGCCGATCTTCGCCGCGTGCTCGAGCTGCTCGATCGTCGCGACCCCGAGTCGGTTGTGGATGTTGCGGACGGTCGTCGCTCCGATGCCCTTGATCTTCACCATCTCGCGCAGCCCGGCCGGGACCTTGCGGCGCAGCTCGTCGAGATCGTCGCAGCTGTGCGTGCGCAGCATCTGCTTGACGCGGTGCACGGTGCCCGGACCGATGCCGCGCACGCGATCGAGCTCGCCGCGAGCGAGCAGTTCCTCGGCCGGTCGCGGCAGCCCTTCGATCAGTCGCGCCGCGCGGCGAAAGGCCGTGACGCGGTGGCGATCACCGCCCTGGATTTGCAGAAGATCGGCCATCTCGCTGAACAGCGCGGCGATCTCGGAGTTTTCGAGGCGAGCCATGCGGGCCCTGCTGTCGGGGTGTTATGTTCCTCGCCCCCGCCCCACCTGTCTACCAGTCCGCAAAGCAATCATGGCCAACGACGATCAGAACCCTCAAGCGATGCACGGCCAAATGCCCGGGATGATGCCCGGCCAGATGCCAGGGATGATGCCCGGCCAGATGCCGGGGATGATGCCCGGCATGAACCCGATGATGGCCGGCATGAACCCGATGATGCTGCAGATGATGCAGATGATGGGTCAGATGGCCGGCGGGATGGGCATGGCGCCGTCCTTCGATCCGGCGGCGGCGCCGTTCCAAGGCGAGCTGGCCCGTGACGAGGACGCGGGGCTCGACGCCGAGATCATTCGTCCGGCGACGTTCGACGACTTGATCCGCAAGCAGCAGCCGCTGCCGACCGGCACCGTGCTCGACTACCTGTGCCTGACCGAGGACGGCAAGCGCTCGCTCGGCGGCCTGCCCAAGGGCTGCACGATGGCGCTGGTCGGCCCGCCCGGAAAGGGCAAGACCCGCACCACGCTGGCCACGCTCGCCCGCGTCGCCGCCAGCGGGATGAAGGTGGCGTTCGTGGTCGCCGAGGAGGGCTTCCACGACAAGGCCGGCTCCGGCCGCGACGACCTCGGCTCGCGCATGACCAAGATCGGCATGGCCGCGACCGGCCTGAGCGAGCCCGAGTTCCGCAAGCAGGTGCTCGAGAACATGTGGGTGATCGAGTCGCAGTATCACCGCGGCCAGAGCTGGGACGACTTCATCGCCAAGTACCGCTACCTCGTCGAAAAGGCCGGCATCAACTTCGTGGTCATCGACTCGCTCAACATGCTCGACCCGAGCAAGAGCAAGACCGCCGATCACCTGAGCACGCTCAAGACCTACAACCACGAGCAGGGCGTCACCTGCCTGTGCGTCGGGCAGATCAAGGACACCGGCGATCCGGTCGGCGGCGAGGCCATGCAGCACACCGCCGACGCGGTGTTTTTGATTGAGGAGATGGGGCTGAGCTCGAAAGAGATCGCCGCCGAGTGGGGCGGCAAGTACCGCGACCGGATCGTGATCATCCGGGCGGTCAAGTGCGTGTCGACGCCGACCTTCCCGCATCCGATCAAGGTCGAGCAGAAGCCTGGGACTGGGGAGTTGCTGGTCTCCGACAGCCAGCCCGACGACTACGCCGTGCTGCCGCTCGGGTAGCGGGATCGAGTGATCGACGCATGACCGTCGCGCTACGATTCGGTCATGCGCTCGGTTTGGCTGGCGGGTGTCGTGCTGGTGATCGGCTGCGGGTCCGACACGGTCGTCGTCGATCCGCCGCTGCGCTGTGAGCCGGGGGCGGAGCTCGAGGTGTCGGTCGCGGCGTGCGAGCTCGCGATCGAAGGCGTGGGCGGGCCGACCGGCGCTCGGGTGGTGACGATCGCCAGCGAGATCGAGCCGGCGTGGCGCAGCTTCACGCTGGCCGACGACGGTGGGCTGTACCTGTTCGCCAACGACGAGGGCGCAGCGATCGTCGCGCGGCTGGATCCGAGCTTCGCATTCGCGTGGTCGCGCGCGATCACCCACGAGCCGAAGGTCCCCGACGACCAGGCGTGGGCGGAGATCCGGGCGAGCGCGGCCGGTCCCGAAGGTGTCCACGTCGTCGCTCAGCGTCTCTCGCAGCCCGGCTTCCTGCGCGAGCACGACGCTGCTGCGCTGCTGCACGTGCGCGACGACGGTGAGTGTGGCGACTCGATCGCGCTCGCGTTCGGCGGGGAGGACCACGGGGTCGTGGGCAACCTCGTGCGCGAGCCGAATCGTCTGGTGGTCGCGGGCGCACACCTCGAGTCCGGGCACTGGCGGAGCTTCGTGCAGCAGCGCTCGCTCGATGGCCACCTCACGGCGGAGGCCGAGATCCTGGATGGCTACCATGACGACGTCGGGTCGCCGTGGGTCAGGCTCGGCGGGTCGGCTCACTACCTCGTCAGCTACAGCGGGTATGCGCCGCACGGGTACTACGGTCGATATTCCGCCGGCCAAGTGCTCGACCCGTCGCTGAGGTCGATCGAACACACCAGCAGCAGCAGGTACACCGCCGACGCGTTCGGTCGCCTCTACACGACGTCGACCAACGCCGTGCCGGAGCATCACGACGAAGCACCCCCGCCGCCGACCATCTACCACGTGACGCCGACCTCGACCTCCGACTCGCCGAGTGGCGAGACGATCGAGCTCGAGATCCCGCAGCCGCAGTGCGGTGCGAGCCTGACAGTCGCGCTGTTCGACGAGTCGCTGCTGGTCCTGCAGTGCAACCCGCCCGACTCGCCGTCGCTGCTGCTCGGCTACGAAGGATCAGGGCCGCCGACGTGGAC
>DATLLB010000093.1:0-9985 GCA_035538075.1 Enhygromyxa sp. | reverse complement strand
GTACCGGACCGCACGAGCGCTGGACCGAGCGCGTCTCGGCAATTCCAAACTGGAATTTCGAACGGCTCACAAAGCCCACCCGAACTCCAACACACCGAGCCAGCGGACGTGACCCCAGCGGATGACCTCGCGGGTCCCGGGTACGCGCACTGCGGGAAATGTCGTCTCGATGCCGGTGCGGAGTCCGACGACGAAGTGTCGGCGCCGATACTGAGCGATCAACGAGACCTCGCCGCCGCCGAACCATGTAGAGGAAGAGGTGACTTGCCGGGCGTAGGTCCACTTGACCGCGGGCAGCACCAGCGCGCCGAACCAGAACCGATCGACCGCGACCCCACCCGCGAGCCCGAGGCCGGCGTGGACTTGGTGAACATCGAGCGGTCCAGCCCACGAATGCGACCAGCCGACACGCACGCGCGGCTGCAGGTGATCGCGAAGCAGCCACGCGCCACCGCCGAGCGCGAGACCGAAGCTCGCGTCGGGATCGCGCGGTGGACCGAGGCTCGCGTGACCTTCGAGCACCATGAAGCCGATCGGCAGCTCGAGCGGCGGCTCGGGCTCGGGCCCCGGCCCCGGCTCGACGCGCGGCGCCTCGTCGAGGATCACGGCCAGTGTCGCGGCCAGCTCGCGGCTGCGATCCTCGTCGCTCGGGCCCTCGAGCGTCACCGTTCGAACATCTGGTCTCATGCCCGGACGACGCAGCTCGACGCGATAGCGGTTGGCGTCCTCACGCTCCACGCGGATCGACCACTGCTCGAGCTCGTCACCCACGCGCGCACGCAAGCCGGCTTCGAGCGCCGCGGCATCGAGTCCCTCGGCCTCGAGCTCGAGCCCGCTCGGCCCGCTCGGGTTGACGGGTGCGATCGCCAGCCACGCGGCGATCGTGAGCGGAGCGGGGGGCAACACGCCCCTTCCTATCATGCTCTTTGGAATTGGTCGGATGCGTTCGGTCCGAGTGGCGTGCGCACGATCTCATTGCTCCGTGGTCATCCTCGCCACCGCCGGCTCGCCCTGGCGCTGGTCTCTTGCGTGGCGCTGCTCGGCGGCTGTCGGGACGAGGAGCTGCCAGTCGCGGGTGAGCTTGGCGACGCGTGCACGCCCGATGACGAGGCACCTTGCGAGGCGGGCTTGGTTTGCGAAGCGCGTGCCGACGGCGGTGAGGCGTACGTCTGTGCAGGTCCGGTCGAGATCCACGGCATGGTGATCGACGCGCTCGACGAGACACCGATCGCCAATGCCCGCGTGATCGCGCTCGATGACACCGGCGCGCCGATCAGTGACGTCGCGATCTCGGATGCCGATGGGCACTACGTGCTGCCGATCGCAGTCCCGCGTGACAGCGACGGCAACCCGGCGACCGCGCTCACGCTCACGCTGTCCGGCTCGGCGCTCGACTATCAGATCTATCCGAGCGGGCTGCAGCCGGCGTTCCCAGTCAGCACCGCCGACTTGATGGAGGCGGAGAACGACCCCGACGTCGACGAGGACGATCACCTCTCGTTCATCGAGAACGCCTCGACCACGATCGGCCTGCTGCCGCTCGACAATCCGAGCGGCTTCACGGTCTCGGGTCGCGTCGGCACCGAAGGAGACCTGACCGGCGGCACACTGGTGGTCGCCGAGGGCTCGACCGGGACCTACACGATCGCGGATCGCAGCGGCGGCTTCACGCTGTTCAACGTGGCCAGCGGCGGCAACACGATCCGCGGCTACCGTGGCGGCCTGCAGATCGTACCCGAGACGGTGGACGTCAGCGCCGACGTCGAGGGCGTGGTGCTCGAGCTCTCGAGCGATGGGCTCGCGACCGTCAACGGCAGCGTCAACATCGTCAACCCGGGCGACGGCCAAGACACCTCGGTCGTGCTGGTGCCGACCTCATTGTTCAGCGAGGTGTTCGAGTTCGGCCCGGTGCCCTTTGGACTGCGCGCGCCGGAGCCCGGCGTCGCGCCGAACGTCGGTGGTGCGTTCACGATCGCCGACGTGCCCGCGGGCACCTACAAGGTGCTGGCTGCGTACGAGAACGACTTCCTCGTGCGCGACCCCGACACCGGCATCGCGGGCACCGAGATCCTCGAGATCACGGTTGCGGCCGGCGACGTGATCGATCTGCAGGAGAGCTTCAAGGTCACCGGCGCGCTCGGGGTCGTCGGCCCTGGCCGCGACGGACCCGAGGAGGTCACCGGCACGCCGAGCTTCGAGTTCGAGGACGACAGCAGCGAGGACTACTACGAGGTCGTGGTCCACGACGCGCTCGGCAACGAGATCTGGCGCGACGACATGTTCCCTGGCGTCAGCGGCAGTCAGACCGTGACGGTCGAGTACGGCGGCCCTGCGCTGCGGCCCGGCATGTACTACCGGTTCCGCGCGACCAGCTGGAAGGACGGCAGCCCGATCTCGCGGACCGAGGATCTGCGCGGCGTGTTTGTGTATTCCGAGTGAGCTTCACGAGCACGGGGTGCGCCCGCTATCATGGCGCACCCCGTGAGCAACGAAGCGATCCACGTTGGCGAGGCGCTCGAGACCCTCGTCCATCAATTTGCGGATCCCTGGTCGTTCCTGCGCGAGCTGATCCAAAACGCGATCGATGCTGGCAGCCAGGAGATCGACGTCCGCATCGACCATGAGCCCGACGACGATCCGGCCGAGCCGGGCATGCTGATCGTCGAGATCGTCGACACCGGCGAGGGCATGGATCGGCAGATCATCGACACGCGCCTGACTCGGCTGTTCTCGTCGAGCAAGGAGGGCGACTACACCAAGATCGGCCGCTTTGGGATCGGCTTCGTCTCGGTCTTCGCCATCGACCCGGAGCTGGTCTGCGTCGACACCGGGCGCAACGGAGAATTTTGGCGGGTGCTGTTCAAGCGCGATCGCAGCTTCGAGCGCATCGTGCTCGAGCAGCCGACCGAGGGCACGACCGTGCGCCTCTACAAGCGCGGTGACGAGGCCGACCTCGCCGAAGCCCGCGAGCGTGCGCGCACGACCCTCGAGTATTGGTGCAAGCACGCGCGCGTGGAGATCCGTCTCGACGGCGAGCTGATCAGTCGGCCGCTGGAGCTGCGTGGCCACTGCGTGATCGAGCACCATGAAGAGGACACGCAGCTGCTGCTCGCCTACGTCACGCAGCGCGAGGCCCTGCGCGGCTACTACCACGGCGGGCTCACGCTGCATGAGGAGCATGATGACCGACTGCCGCACATCGCGATCAAGATCGACTCGCGCTATCTCGAGCACACGCTCACCCGCGACAATGTGATCCGCGACGACAACTACGAGAAGGCGATGGCGATCGTCGCCCGGCTCGCACGCACGCGGCTGCTGGAGGCGCTGCTGACCGCGTGCGAAGAGGCTGCGCGCGCGCGGAGGTTCGACGAGACCAGCGAGTTCCTGCGCGCGCGGCTGCTCGAGCAGATCAACGCCGAAGGCAAGCTGGCGATCGACGTGTTCGCGCGGCCGATCGTGCCGGTTGTCGAAGGCGAGCCGGTCTCGCTCGCCGAGGTCCGTCGGCGAATCAAGAGCTGCTGGCAGGCGCCCGGGCCCTCGCCGCTGACCAGGCACCTGCAGGCCCGCGGCGATCTGGTGCTGGAGCTGCCGGTCAGCTCGCGGCTGGGCCTGCTGGGCTTGCTGATCATGACGCACGCCGAGCGGGCACCGACCGAGGTCGAGACGGTGTGCATGCCGAGCCCGGCGACCATTCAGGAGCGCGCGACCTGGGAGCGCCTGCGCGCTGCGGTGCTGCGGGTGCTCGGCGGTCTCGGGCACAAGCTCGGCGACATCGCGCTCGGGCACCTCGCCTACCCCGGCTCCGCGGTCGCCGAGCACGTCGCGATCACGCAGGCGAGCTTCGGCGAGCTGACCCCGATCGAGGCGATCGGCGAGCTGTCGAGCGGATGGTTCCGCTCCGGTCGCACGGTGGTCGTCAACGCCGATCACCCCACGGTCGTGCACCTGCTCGAGCTCGCCGACGGCGAGCCCGAGCTCGCGGCTTATCTGTTGCTCAAGCTGTTCTTCCTGCGCAGCAAGCTCGATCCCAAGCTCGACGGCCAGCTCGCGAGCTTGGCCACGGAGGCGCGATGGCAGCGATCGATCGGCTGATTGAAAATTTGCGCGCCGACGGGTCCCTCGACTCGCAGGGCCGCTTCACGCTCGACCGCGAGCAGGCCCGCGCGAAGATGCAGAAGTTCCAGCTGGTCGACGCGCGTCGCTACGTGCTCGAGCTGGTCCAGGCCGCGGTCTTGCGCGACGCGACCTACGTCGCGTTCGAGATCGACGCCGACGACATGCACATGCGCTTCGACGGCTCACCGTTCGTCGCGGCCGAGATCGACGATCTCTACGGCTCGCTGTTCGCCGACGGCGACGCGCGCCCGCTGCAGGGCGTCCGCCAGCTCGCGCTCGCGCTCAACGCTGCGCTGGGCATGGCGCCGAAGCACATCCACATGCGCAGCGGCAACGTCGAGCTGCGCATGGCCCCGGGCCAGCAGGACCAGATCGTCACGCACGAGCAAGCCTCGCCGCGGACCGAGATCCACGTGCGTCAGCGCCTGCGCGCGCGGGTGTTCGTCGACTTCTTCCGCAACCTGACCGGGCGCATGGCCGAGGAGCAGTACCTGCGCGAGCGCTGCCTGTTTGCGACCGTGCCCGTGACGCTCGACGGCAAGACGCTCAGCGGTGGCCTCGACGCCGGCGAGAAGGGGCTCGCGAGCCTGGCCGTCATCGGTCGCGACTTTCACGGCGTCATGAAGGTCGTCTTGCGACCGACTCCTTGCGAGCTGCGGCTGGTCAAGGACGGCGTGTGGATCGACACCCGCGAGGTGCCCGAGTGCGGCACCCACCTGATCGCGGTGGTCGAGGGCGCGAACCTGCGCAAGGACGTCTCGCAGGCGAAGATCGTCGCCAACGCCACGCTCGAGCGCATCGAGGTCTCGCTCCGCCAGACGCGTTGGCGGCTGTGGAAGAACGCGCTCGAGCACAACGCCGGGCAGGCGCCGATCGACGCGATCGTGCGCGAGCAGCTGCTCGCACACTCGTCGTTGAAGGAGCTGAAAGAGGTCGCCGAGGCCATCGAGCTGGCCGGCCGCGTCACGTGGGCGGACTGCCGCGACGTCGCTCGACAGATCAGCCTGCGCGAGCTGGTCGAGCGCTCGGGCCCGATCCGCTACGCCAAGCAGCCGTTCCCCGAGGTGCCCTGCGCGGGCGAGCCGATCCTGTTGATCCACAAGCGCGAGGAGCAGCAGCAGCTCGAGCGCGTCCTCGGTCGTGGGCTGGTCCACGCCGACGATCTGCTCGAGCGCGAGCGTCGACGCCTGCTCGGACACAAGGCCTGGCGCGAGCGCGAGGGCAAGCCCGAGCTGCCCACTCACCTCGAGTTTCTGGTCCGCACGCCGATCCGCTTCGAGCACAGCACAGGCTCGGTGCGCGGGGAGATCGGCGTCGACGCGGATTTCCTGCGCAACCCCAACAGCAAGGCGCCGTCGCACCTGTTCATGTTCAAGGACGGCGCGCTGCTCGGCCGCACCGAGCTCGAGCTCGGGTTCCTGAATTTGTGGCTCGCGCTCGAGGGCCCGTTCGAGCCCAACGACGACTACACCGACGCGCAGCGCAACCCCGCGTTCGTCGAGATCCTGCTGCGGGCGGTCGCGTGCCTGCGCGAGCCGCTGGCGCAGCTGATCGTCCGCCAACAGGACGTGCGGAACGAGGCGCTGATCCGCGGGCTGATCAAGCGCTGGCTGTTGGTGCTGGTCGATCCCAAGGCCCAGGTGGCCTTGCTGACGCTGGCCGGCGTCGACACGAGCGCGCGCGGGTTGCTGAGCCTCGACGTGGTGCTGCCGGGCTTGCTCGGCGCGACCGATGGGCTGTCGACCACGCCGCTGTTCGAGCAGCTGGTCGGCCCGCGGCTGTCGCTCGCCCAGCTGGCGCAGCTGGTCGACGCGAACGGAGTCATCCACCACGTCGAGGATCGCCCCTTGGATGCTCGGCTGGTCGAGCTCGACGTGCTCGTCACCGGGCCCGGCGATCGCAAGATCCTGCGCGCGCTGTTTGGCGACGAGCGGGTCACAGCGTGGGACTGGGAGCCCAAGCTGCGCGAGCTGAAGTTCTGGGAGAGCTCGCGCAGCGAGCTCTCGGCCGCGCGGCTCGACGCCGCGAATCAGCTGGCCAAGTTCGGCGTGGCGCTCGAGGACTGGTTGGTCGAGCTGCCGGCCGGACCCACGCGCGGGTTCGTGATGCTGTTCATGACCGGCGAGCTGCACGAGGACGAGCTCGGCAGCTGCAAGCTCGACGTTCGTCACGACGGCCGCTCGCTGTGCAACATCCGTCTCGACGGTCTGTTCGGTCCGATCGTCGCGGTCGTCGAGCACGCGGATCTGAAGCCCACCTCGACCTGGAGCGACGTCGTGCGCGACGCCACGTGGGAGCAAGTGGTCGCGAGCGTGCGCGCGGCCAGCCTCGAGCTGTTCGCTCGCGCGTGCACGGGGCTCGAGCGCGCGCCGTCGACCGCCAGCCGCTGGCTCGCGCGCGTGCTCCTACACGCGGCCGCTCGAGATCGCGAGCTGCGTCGCTTGGCCCAGCGCGCGCCGCTGCTGCGGACCGTCAACGCGCGCACGCTGAGCCTCGCCGACGCGCGCGAGCATGTGGCCGAGCGGGGGCAGCTCGGGTTCGTCAGCCCAGACGCCGGGTTCGCGCCGATCGACGAGCCGATCATCACGGCCGAGGGCACCGAGCTGGACGACCTGCGCCAGCTCCTCGGCGACGTGCTGGTCGACGCCACCGATCGCGTGCGTCACCACCGAGTCTACGGCCTGCTCGAGGATCGTCCGGCGCTGAGCGAGGCCACGCTCGATCCGGCGACCGTGCTGGTTCGCCTGCCGATCCGCGGCAAGGGCCAAGTCGGCGAGCTCGGGCTCTCGCGCATCCGCTCGAAGCCGGGCGTCACGCTCGACCTCGGCGTGGCCGGGCGCAGGGCCGACGTGATCCGCAGCGAGCAGGGCTTCTTCGTGCCGGTCGACGCGGTGGTGATCGACGAGGAGCTGCCGCTCGACGCGAAGGGCCGTGTCGACGTCCAGAGCAAGCGCATGCAGGCGCTGGTCCGCCAGTGCCGACGGCGAGCGCCCGAGCTGGTGCTCGAGCTGTGCAAGCGCTGGCCCGAGCTCAGCGGCGAGGATCGAGCGCTCGGCTGGCCGATGCTGCTGCACCACCTCACCAATGAGGCCAACCAGGAGCGTCGACAGCTGCGCGAGCTGGCGTTCGCGGCCGCGGCCGGGATCGAGCACTTTCGCGACGTTCGCGACCGCCACCACAGCCTCGCGCAGTTGCTCGCGCGCTCGGGTCCGATCGAGGTGCTCGCGGGCGAGTCGTTTCGCCAGCTGAAGCTCGATCTGCGCGTGCTCGATCGGCCGATCCTCACCGTCGACGCGGGCGAGCTCGCGTGCCTGCAGGCCCACCGCGAGGTGCGTGTGATCGACGACGTGTGGGAGCAGACGCTCGCTAGTTTGCGCGAGCTCGCCCGGGCGCCGGAGATCGAGACCCCGAACATTCACCAGGTCGCGCTCGCCTACCGCAAGGCGATGGTCGCCGGCGGGCTCGAGTGCGAGCTCTGGATCCCGCGCGACGTGCCGCTCTTGCAGTCGATGCCCGAGCTGATCTTCGCGCGAGCCGGACGCGAGATCGGCCGCGGGCGCGTGTGCGAGAGCCTGCCCAGCGCCGGCATCATTCGCGGCGACGCGCTGGTGGTCGCAGGTCGCGAGCTCGAGCTCGACGAGCGCCAGCAAGCGAGCCTCGAGCGGCAGCTGGTGATCATGTACACCGAGCTGGCCGCGCGCTTCGTCGACGACAAGGTCGGCAAGGCCGATCACGAGCGCGCGCTCGAGTACCTGTCGTGGGCCGCCGCCCAGCTCGATCGCAATCCGCTCAACACCAAGGGCAAGCACACGACCGCGCTCGAGCGCGCGCTCGATCGCGTGGTGCCGTCGTCGCTGCGCAGGCTCGTGCGCGAGGTGAAGCCCGAGCCGCCGCTGGTCCAGCGCGCGCCCAAGCCAGAGCCAGAGCCCAAGCCCAAGCCCAGCATCGAAGCGCCGAAGCAGTGGCCGACAGTGCCGAGCACGCCCGAGCAGCGCCTGCTCGCCGCGGTGTACGAGCAGCTGCACTGGGCCCGCTCGCGCCACCCGCTGCTCGACGCGCTGCTGCTCAACCACCTGCAGCTGCGCGCGGGCACGGGCAGCGAGCTGGCGAGGCGCGAGCACGGCGTGCTGACGCTCGACCGCAAGCACCCGATCGTCGCGCGCCTGCTCGATCGGGATCCGCACGATCCGATCGACCTCGCGTTCTTGCTGGCCGCGCTGTACTCGTTGCTCAACTACGAGGCCGAGGAGATCAGCGACGACGACGAGCGCATGTTCGTCGCGCAGCTGGCCGAGACGCTCGCGGTCTCGCGGCGCAGCTACCGAGGCCCATAGTCGGGCAGCGGCTCGCCGAGCTCGTGCGCGCCGAGATCCGGCGCGGACCCGGCGTGGTTCCAGCCGGGGATCGCCACGCCTGCGTCGATCGCCGCGCTCTCGGGGGCCACGCGCAGATCCGGGATCGACAAGGCGGGAAACGGACTCTCCGGGTAGGCGACCGCGCTCGCAAACACGTCGAAACCGAGCTCGACCGCGTGGACCTCGGTGGTCGTGGCCTGCAGCTCGGCCAGACTCGCGAACGCGATCGCGCCGATGTTGCCCTCGAAGCTGCCGGTCATCGATCCATAGCCGTCATAGTCGAGGTCGCAGCTCGGATCGGCGGTATCGAGATCGATCACCCGACCGCTACCGCTCGACCAGCCGCCGTACTCACCGCCGGGTCCGCCGAGGAACAGGTTGTTGCGGAACTGCTGGCGGGCGAACACGTCGGGCGTGTAGATGCCGAGCGCGTCGCCGTTCTTGACCACGGTGTTGTGCCAGATCACGTCGCCGATGCTCCCGCGCTGCAGCTTGAAGGCCGAGAGGATCACCGAGTACAGCGAGTTGCGGATGAAGTAGGTGGGCCCGCCGAGGCCCGGCTGCGAGCTCAAGGCGATGAAGGTGTTGGTCAGGCGATTGCCGATGATCCGACAGTTGTGAACGCAGAAGTCGGCCTCGATCCCGTCGTCGGCCGCGACCTCGATGTCGTTGTAGAGAATGTCGATGCTGAATTGATCGACCGCTTCGCCGTCCTCGAGCAGCGAGATCGCGTCACGAAAGCCGACCACGCGGTTGTGCTCGATCACGTGGCCGGGCCCGGTCAGAATGATGCCTTCGCCGAGGTTGTCGCCGTTGACCCCGAGCGCGGCCTCGCTCCACTCGGTCGGGCCGCTGAGCGTGTTGTCGGCCACGTAGATGTTCTCGCCGCGCGTCCGCATCGCGATGCCGTCTTCGGTCGCGTGGACGGTGTTGTTGACGATCGCGAGCCCGGTCGCGCCGTTGAACTTGATCTGCCCGTGCACGGTGAGCCCGTCGACGATCACGTGCGCGCGACCATCGAGGCGCACGTCGCCGTCGACGACCACCCCACCCTGCCCGCCATCCCCGAGGATCACGATCGGCGCGTCCTCGCTGCCGTCCTTCGGGAAGGTGAAGGTCGCGTAGTTGCCGGGCGCCAGCGCGATCACGTCGCCGGGCGCCGCAGCGTTGGCGACCTGCGTGAACGTGGCCGGCGTTGCGTCGAGCACTCGCGCACCGTCGACCGCGGTCGGTCGCACGCGCGTGGTGGCCTCGAGCGTGCGGATCTCACAGCCGCCGTCGGGATCGAGCAAGAACAGCTCGATCTCGTAGGTGGTCCCGGGCGAGAGCCCGAACAGCGTGCCCGCGTGACGATTGGGCCACGAGAACCCTTCGAGGCTGCCGGCCGGGACCCGCCGCAGCGGCGTGCCCTCGCGCCACGGCCCGCCGTCGCTGCGGTAGCGCACCGTGACCGTGCCGTTTTCGTTGCTGTCGCCATCGATCGTCCAGAGCACCGAGACGTGCTGCAGGGT
>DATLLB010000092.1:0-10098 GCA_035538075.1 Enhygromyxa sp. | reverse complement strand
TCGCTCGACGGTGAGCAGGAAGCGGAGCTGCCCGGCGAGGACCTCTGGTCGATCTCGGGCCGCTTCGCGCGGGATCTCTCGGCCGGCAAGATCGCGGTCGACATGCAGAATTTCGAGCTCGGGCGCGTGCCCGAGGAGGTGCTCGCCAACCTGCCGCTGGTCGACTCGGAGCGGGCCACGGTCGGCGGTCACCTCGAGCTCGACTTCGCGGCGGGCGTGGCCGATGTCGACGGCCAGCTGACCATCGCCGGGCTCAACGTCAGCCACGAGCTGCTCGCCCGCGAGGTGGTGCGCGATGTCGGCTTCAACATCGACATCGACGCGACCCTCGATCCTGCCGCGCGCCGCCTGGTGCTCGAGCGGCTCTCGATCCAGCGTGAGGGCGTCGAGCTGCGGGCCCACGGCGAGCTGGTCCACACCGCGCAACGCGAGACTCGGCGCTACAAGGTCGAGCTCGAGGTCCCCGAGGTCGGCTGCCAGACGGTGCTCGACGCGATCCCGCGCGAGCTGATCCCTGGCCTCGAGGGCTTCGAGCTGGCCGGCAAGTTCTCGGCGCACGTGGCCATCGACGCCGACTTCGCCAAGCTCGACGAGCTCACGCTGGACGGCAAGATCGGCATCGATGGTTGTCGGGTGCGAAAGGCCCCGCGCCTGGCCAGCGCCGAGCGGCTCAACCGTGGCTTCGTCCACCGCGTGACCATGCGCGACGGTCGGACGCGGCGGCTCAGCCTGTATCCCGGCTCGAGCAGCTACACGCCGCTCGCCAACATCTCGCGCTACATGACCGAGGCCGTGCTGACGACCGAGGACGGCGGCTTCCGCAAGCACGACGGCTTCAACTACAACCAGCTCGAGGTGGCGCTGCGCCGCAACCTGCAAGAAGCCAAGGTCCGGCTCGGCGCCTCGACGATCACCATGCAGATGGTCAAGAACGTGCTGCTCAGCCACGAGCGCACGCTCTCGCGCAAGCTGCAGGAGCTGTTCTTGACCTGGCACGTCGAGCAGTCGCTGAGCAAGCAGCGGATCATGGAGCTGTACCTCAACGTGATTGAGTTCGGGCCGGGCGTGTATGGGGTCACCAACGCGGCGCGGCACTACTTCGGGAAGCACCCGAGCGAGCTGAGCTCGCTCGAGGCCGCGTACCTCGCGTTGATGCTGCCGAGCCCGGTCCGTCGGCACGTGCACTATTGCAACGGGGCGCTGAGCGAGCGCTTCAGCGAGAAGCTCCACTACATCCACAACCTGATGCTGGAGCGCGGGCGCATCAGCGCCGCCGAGCATGAGGTGTATGCGTCGCGGCCGATCGAATTCGATCTGCTCGAGCGCGGCGATCCGCAGGCGTGCCTCGACGAGATCGAGGCGCTGATGGCCGGCAGTCAGACTCAGCGCGCGCTCTCGGGCTTGCTCGGCGATGATGACGAGCTCGAGCCGCCGATCAGCTGGGCCGACACGACCGCCACCGTCAGCGCCTCGTGGGGCGTGGTGCCGCCGCTGCCCGAGTGGGCGCCGCCCGACGCGTCGGAGCTGGTGCCCAACTTGCTTCCAGACGGGGGCCAGCGGCTCGAGCCGCGCGACGACAACGCGTGGATGGTGCCCGAGCAGCCGATCGACAGCGACCCGGCCAACGCCGACGCGCCCGGCACCCCGGCGATGGACGAGCTGCCGGACATTGGGTAGGAGCGCGGGGCTTTGAGGCGAGATGAGTTCGAGCTCCTCGCGGCGCACTACGGGCCCGCGACCATGATCGAGGCGCTGCGTCCGTATGTGACCGCGCAGCGGCAGGAGCGTATTGAGGCGGTCCTGCGCGGGCGCCTGAGTGCGCTCGAGGTTGCGATCGAGCGGCCCTACGATCCGCACAACGCCGCGGCGGTGGTGCGCAGCGCCGAGGCGCTCGGGGCCTGGGCGGTGCATGTGATCGCGGCGAGCGATCGGATCCTTCGCGCCCCGGGCACCACGATGGGGACCCACAACTGGATCGACACCGTGCAGCACCGCAGCCTCGACGAGTTTCTGCAGCGGTCACGAAGGGCTGGAATGCTGCTGGCGGGTGCGTGCGTCGACGCGACGCACATGCTCGACGAGCTGCCGATCGACCGCCCGATCTGCCTGCTGTTCGGCAACGAGCACGCGGGTCTCAGCGCGGGTGCCCAGGCCGCTTGCGAGGTTCGCTTTCGGATCCCGATCTACGGGTTTGCCGAGAGCTACAACATGTCGGTCGCGGCGGCGCTGAGCCTCTACGCGACCAGCTCCCGCATGCGGGCGCAGCTCGGCGCGGCCGGAGATCTCGACGAGGTTGGCTGCGAGCTGGAGCGCGCTCGCTACTACTACCGCAGCGTCGACGAGCGCCACGCTCGGGCGTTGTTTCCCGCACCGCCGAGCGCCCGCGGCTGAAGTAGACTGCGCCTCGTGACTGCGCCAAGCCAAGCGCCCGCCGTCGAGAATGGCCCGCGCAAGCCCTACAAGCCGCCGCGCTGGCTCAAGATCACCGCGCTCACGCTCGCGATCGGCTGCGTGGTCGGCTTGATCGCAGGCGTCGCCGGGATCGCGGGCATCTTCTGGTACTACGGCCGCGACGTCGAGGACGTCGACGAGGCCAAGCTCCGCGACTATCGGCCGCCGCAGGTCACTCGCGTGCTCGATCGCAACGGCGTGCTGATCGGCGAGATCTTCAGCGAGCGCCGCACCTTCGTTCCGTACGAGGAAATCCCGGCCCACGTCGAGAACGCGTTCTTGGCCGCCGAGGACGCTGACTTCTATCGCCATGAGGGCATGGACTACATCGGCATGGTCCGCGCGCTGGTGGCCAACGTGCGCGCGCGCTCGCTCAAGCAGGGCGCCTCGACGATCACTCAGCAGGTCGTGAAGAACTTCCTGCTGTCGCCAGAGCGGACCTTCGATCGCAAGGTTCAGGAGCTGATCCTCGCGCGGCGCATCGAGCAGCTGCTCGACAAGAGCGAGATCCTCGAGCTCTACCTCAACGACATCTACCTCGGGCACGGCCGCTACGGCATCGAGGAGGCCAGCCTCTTCTACTTCGGCAAGAGCATCCGCGAGATTGATCTCGGCCAGGCCGCGCTGCTGGCCACGCTGCCGAAGTCGCCGAGCAACGGCACGCCCTACAAGGACTACGACAAGGCCAAGGCCCGCCAGGTCTACGTGCTCGAGCAGATGCAGAAGCACGCGTTCGCGAAGCCCGAGGAGGTCGCGCGCTACATCGAGGCGCCGCTCGACATCGTCGATCGCGACGCGAACGCCGACGCCGAGACCGAGATCGATCCGAGCCGCGCGGCCAAGGTCGCGCCCGGAGCCGAGGAGTTCGTCGACATCGCCAAGGCCGAGCTGGTCGCTCGCTACGGCGAGGACGCGCTCGGCGAGCTCGGGGCGACGGTCGTGACCACCGTCGATCTCGAGCTGCAGCGGGCCGCTCGCAAGGCGCTGCTCGACTCGCTGGTCGCGATGGACAAGCGCCGCAGCTGGGGGCACGGCATCACGCCGGCCAAGGACAAGAACCGCACGCGCGCGGCCAAGCAGGGCGCCGGTCCGCACACGGTCGGCAGCATCTATCCCGTCATCATTGAGGAGCGCGCGCCGGGGCTACCCAAGGAGGGATTCCCGGCTGTGGTCGGCGAGAGCTTCCACGTCTGGGTGCAGGTGCCGGAGGGCAGCCGCTACGACGATCCCGAGCTGAGCCACCTCGAGCAGTTCCCGGCCGGCGGGATCACGATGGGTCGAGTGCTCGCGACCACGGCGCCCAAGGAGCTGGGCCTCCCCGACGGCTGGGGCCTGGCCGAGATTGGCTCGGGCCCGGAGGCGGCCTCGGTGCTCACCGACGTCGACACCGGTGAGGTGCTGGCGATGATCGGCGGCTCTCGCTACGGCCGCGGCGACTTCAATCGCGTGCTCGCGGCCAAGCGCCAGCCGGGCTCTTCATTCAAGCCCTTCGTCTACGGCGCTGCGCTGCGCAGCGGGCAGTTCACCGCCGCCAGCCTGATCGAGGACTCGCCGGAGATCTACGAGAAATGGCGCCCGACCAACTACGAGCGTGACGTCTACCGCGGCGAGATTCGCATGCGCGTGGCGCTGACCCACTCGGTCAACACCATCGCGATCAAGCTGCTCGACGCGGTCGGCATCGATGCGGCGATCGAGTTCGCGCGGCTGTGCGGGATCGAGTCGGAGCTCGAGCCCAACTTGTCGCTCGCGCTCGGCACCGCCGAGGTCACGCCGTTCGAGCTGATGCGCGGCTACCTGACGCTGGCGCGCGGCGGCTCGCGGATCGAGCCGATCTTCATCCTCTCGATCGAGCTGCCGGGCGAGGACAAGTGGACGCCGACCCGCGAGCCCGAGCAGGTGCTCGACGGCGGGCTGGTGTTCGTGCTCGCGAGCATGATGCGATCGGTGGTGGAGGAGGGGACCGGGACCAAGGCCAAGGAGCTGAAGGTTCCGGTCGCGGGCAAGACCGGCACCGCGGCGGAGAGCCGTGACGCGTGGTTCGCCGGGTTCACGCAGGACTTGGTAGCGATCGCGTGGGTCGGCTTCGACACGCCCAAGCCGATGACGCGCGAGAGCGGCGGCAAGGCAGCGTTGCCGATCTGGTTGGGCGCAATGAAGGCCGCACGCGAGCGCGAGCTGCCGGTCGCCGACCCGAGCATCGCCCCGTCGTTCTCACCGTTCTCGCCGCCGCCGAGCGTCAGCGTGCGGACCATCGACAAGGCCACCGGCTTGCTCGCGCCCGCTTCGGTGATCGACGCGAGCGGCAACGAGGTGCCTCCGGATCCCGCGACGGTGATGGAGGAGTACTTCATGCCGGGGACCGAGCCGACGACCGTCGCGAGCCCGCAAGCCGAGGCCAAGGCCGACATCCTGCTCGACCTCTACGGCGACGAGCCGGCCGACGCCGAGCTCGACGCGGCGCCGCAGGAGGAGCCCGATCCGCTCGGCGAGCCCGAGCCGAGCGAGCCGCCGCCGAGTGAGCCCCCACCGAGCGAGCCCCCACCGAGCGAGCCCGAAGAAGAAGAGGGCTACGACACGCTGCCGAGCCTCTAAAGTGAAGCGGTCGCGCTCGAGCCATGTGACCCCCTCCGGGGGTCACCACGTGCGTTCGTAGTCAACCCGCCCAGAGCGAGCGAAGCGAGCGGCGCGACCGGCAATCGGCCGCGGGGGGCTACTCAGATCTCGCTACCCGGATAGATAACGGTGTCCTGCTCGAGCGCCGCGAGCACGGCCGCCTCGAGCTCCTCCGGCGTCGCCACCGAGAAGTCGATCCCGGCGAAGAACGTGTCGTAGGTCTTGAGGATCGTCAGGTCGCGAGGAAAGTCTTCATCCTCGAGCGTCAGCGGGCGACCGTTCTCGATCTCCGCGATGTTGGCCCGCGCCGTGACGCTTGCATCGCTGACGATCTGAAACGGCACCTCCTCGAGCGTCGCACCCTCGCCGCGTCGCGCGGTGCCGACGATGAGGATCGTGTTGCCCTCGATCATCGGATTGCTGGGGTTGATGTGCTCTTCGCTCTGCGCCGAGGGCACGTAGGGACCGAAGGTCACGTCGACGCGGCAGTACTCGCCATCGCCGATCGTGACGGCGCCCAGCGCCACCGACTCGCGGTCGTCAGCGCCGACGAAGTCCTCGGGGCACGCGCCCCAGAACATCTCGATCGCTTGACCGAGGCTCGCGGAGCACTCGACCAGTCGCACCTCGGCGGTGGTCACGTAGACCTCGGCGAGCGAGAGCTGCCACCCCATGTCATTGGTGAACACTCGCGTGGTGATGGAATCGCCGTAATCGGGGAAGCCATCGTCGCCGGGCGTGCCGGCGTGGGTCGCGAACAACCGCACGGTCGACTCGTTTTCGCCGTCGAGCAGATCGATCAGCTCGCCACAGCCGGAGCCAGCGACCAACAAAGACGCGGACAACAACAAGGTTCGTCGGTGCAAGCTCGGCATCGGCGGGTCTGCAAAACCTAACAGGGCGCACAACTCGGTACAACGAGAGAACGTGAGTCGAGCGCCGGCCTGCGATTTCTCCGCGCGCCGAGACGGGCGAATACAGACGTTCTGCGCAGTTCGGTGAGAGGGTGAGCAGGCGGTCGTGCTGTTCGCCCAGTGCACGACGCGTAACCTTCACCGCAGCGACACAGTGCGGGCGATGCGGGGACGGATGTGCGTCCAGGCTGGTACATTGCCGCCCGTGTCGGGCCGAATCCCTCCCGCGTCGCCGTTTGCTCGGCTGTCCCTGCTACTCCTCGCGCTGACGCTGATCGTCGGGATGGTGCCAAGGCCCGCCTACGCGGGTGAGGCCGACGAACCCGGGGCCATCGAGCAGGGCATCGATCGCGCGTTTGGGGTGGTGGTCAACGGGCTCGGTCGCGTGCTGTTCCAGCCGCTGTTCGCCAAGAGCGAGACGGTCAGCAGCGCCGAGCTGGTCGACGAGGTCGCGGAGATCGAGCAGCTCGTCGCCGAGATCGAGAGCAAAGACTTCCCGCTCGGGCGCGCGAGTCTCACGCTCACGGTCCCCGCCGATCGCGTGAGCGAGGAGCAGGCGGCGGCGCTGCAAACCAAGCTCGGGCAAGCGGTGGTGCCAACGATGCCGAAGGGCACGCGCACGTTCACGATCGTGCGCAGCGAGGACACCGATCAGTCGACGCTGACGGCCGCGACCGGAGGCATCCCGATCATCGTGCTGTGGCTGCTGCTCGGCGCGGTGTTCTTCACCCTGCGAATGGGCTTCATCAACATCCGCGGGTTCATCCACTCGATCCAGGTCACGCGCGGCCTCTACGACAACCCCGACGACGAGGGCGAGGTCTCGCACTTCCAGGCGCTGGCCTCCGCGCTCTCGGCCACGGTCGGGCTCGGCAACATCGCCGGCGTCGCGATTGCGGTGGCGATGGGCGGACCCGGTGCGGTGTTCTGGATGATCGTCGCCGGCTTCCTCGGCATGTCCTCGAAGTTCGTCGAGTGCACGCTCGCGCAGATCTATCGGGTCAAGCGCCCCGACGGTCGGGTGCTCGGCGGGCCGATGTCGTACCTCGACGCCGGGCTCAGCGAGCTGGGCATGAAGAAGCTCGGCAAGGTCCTGGCGATCCTGTTCGCGGTGCTGTGCATCGGCGGCTCGTTTGGCGGCGGCAACACCTTCCAGGTCAGTCAGTCGCTCGGCATCGTGCGCACGCAGATCCCGTTGTTCGACGAGATGCCGTGGCTGTACGGCCTGCTGATGGTGGTGCTGGTCGCGGTCGTGATCCTCGGCGGCATCAAGCGCATCGCGGCCACGGCCGAGATGATCGTCCCGCTGATGTGTGGGATCTACGTGCTCGCGTGCCTGTGGATCCTGATCATGAACATCGACGTGCTGCCGGCCGCGCTCGGTCGCATCGTCGGTGAGGCGTTCACGCCCGAGGCCGGGTTCGGTGGCTTCGTCGGCGTGCTGGTCACCGGCGTGCGGCGGGCGGTGTTCTCGAACGAGGCCGGCGTCGGCTCGGCCTCGATCGCCCACTCGGCGGCCAAGACCGAGTACCCGGTGCGCGAGGGCATCGTCGCGCTGCTCGAGCCGTTCATCGACACCATCATCGTGTGCACGATGACCGGCCTGGTGATCGTGATCACCGGCGCGTTCGAGGATCCGGCCAACTTCGACGTGATCGCCAAGGCCGAGGGCGCCGCGCTGACGGCCCGCGCGATGGAGGGCGAGATCAGCTGGTTCCCGTGGGTGCTGACCGTCGCGGTGTTCCTGTTCGCCTACTCGACGATGATCTCGTGGTCGTACTACGGCGAGCGCTGCTTCGTGTACCTGTTCGGCGATCGGGCCTCGACCACCTACAAGATCCTCTACATCGTGTTCGTGTTCCTCGGCTCGGTCATCACCGCCACCAACATCTTGAACTTCGGCGACCTGATGATCCTGTCGATGGGCGTGCCCAACATTCTCGGGCTGATCCTGCTCAGCGGCGTGGTCAAGCGCCAGCTCGACAAGTACATGGATGAGCTGCGCAGCGGTCGGATGCAGCGCTACGACAAGGGCAGCAAGGCCGCATGAGCGAGCCGCGGGTGATCACGATCGACGAGCCGCGCCTGCGCGCGGTGATCGTGATCGACTCGTTGACCCGCGGCCCGGCGTTCGGTGGCGTGCGGCGGGCCGTCTACGCCGATGAAGCCGCGGGGCTCGAGGACGCGAAGCGGCTGGCCGAGGCGATGAGCCGCAAGTGTGCGCTGGCCGAGCTGCCGGCCGGCGGCGGCAAGGCGGTCATCTTCGATGGACCGACGCTCGACCGCGATGCGGCCTACGAGCGCTTCGGCGAGCATGTCGAGCGGCTCGGAGGACAGTATGTGTGCGGCCCGGACATCGGCACCGGCGAGGCCGAGCTGGCCGCGATCCGTCGCGCGACGCGGTGGGTGAACCCGGTCGACAACGACGCCGCGCGCTCGACCGCCGCGGGCGTGCTCGCGGGTCTGCGTGGGCTCTCGCGCGTGGCGTTCGGCGACGAGCAGCTCGGCGATCGATCCTATGTGATCCAGGGATTGGGCGCGGTCGGGTCGGCGCTCGCGGCTGCGTTGATCGGCACCGGTGCACACGTGAGCGGTTGGGATCCCGAACCCACCGCACGCGCACGCGCGGCCGAGCTCGGCGTGAAGTTGCTCGACGAGCAGCAGCTCCTGCGCGAGCGCTGCGACGTGTTCATGCCTTGCGCCCTCGGCCACGTGCTGACCACCACCGTGTGCGAGCAGGCGCCTTGGCGAGCGGTGTGCGGGGCGGCGAACAATCAGCTCGCGGATGCGCAGGCGGCTGCGACCCTGCATCGCCGCGGCATCGCCTGGGCGCCCGACTTCGTCGTCAATGCCGGCGCCGTGATCGAGGGCGTGGAGACGGTGCTCGGGCCAGGTGCGCGCGAGCGCATCGTGGCGAGGATCGAGGCGATCGGCGATCGCACGGCGCTGATGCTCGAGCGCGCGCGGATCGAGGATCGCAGCAGCCTAAGCGTCGCGCTCTCGCTCGCCGAGCTCGCGCTCGCGACTTGAGCGCACGCGCAGCACGAACGCGTGCACGAGCGTCAGCATGGTCGCGAGCGGGACCGGCTCGGTCAGCGGCAGCGCACAGTAGACCGCGCCGAGCAAGCCGAGCAGCAGCGCTCGCCTGGGCCGCGCACCGCAAGCCAGCGCGAACAAGCTGGTCAGCACGCCACCGATCACCAACCCGTGCGGCCCGGCGCTGATCAGATCCGCGAGATCGATCGCCAGCGCCGCGAGGATCGGCGCCCAGCCGAGCTTGCCGTCGTCACGGGCGAGCGCCGCGGTGCTCCGACGGAGACTGATGGAGCGCGACACGGCGGGACCGGAGGCGGTGCTCACGGGTTAGATCATGATCGACGATCGCCGTGTGGCAAGCCCAGCCACGCACGTCGATCCTCGATGTCGTCCGGGATCCCGTACTCGACGTAGTTGGCCCGCGGTGCGCTCGGGCTGCTCAAGCAGGCGACGACCTCGCGCTGCAGCTCGCTCAGGGTGCTCACGTCGAGCTCGGGCTCGTCGTCATCGTCGACATCGATCAGCTCGAAGGTCGCGTCGAGCAACGCGTTGGCGAGCCGCGTCGCTTCGCGGCGAGCGTCGCGACCCTCGACATCCGCGAGCTCCTGCAGCCGTCGCAAGTACGCCCGCGTGAGCGCCTGCTTGCCCGGATCGCCGCATGTCCACAGCACCCGCTGCGCGAGCTGATCGAGGTGGCCGTGATACCAGGGCAGCCACGCGCCCTCGGGCGTCGACATGCCGATCGCATCGGCGAGCACCTCGAGCCACGCGGCCTCGCTGTGCTCGCCCGCGTGGCTGGCCAGCGCGTGCGCGATGCCAACCTTCACCAGCCGATCATGCCGATCGAACTGCTCGCCCAGCTCGTGCAGGTGTCGCGCGTGACTGTCCACGCCCGTGCCGACCACGCCCATCGCAATCGCGAAGCTGGCCGCAGCGCCGCTGTCTTGCTCGGCCACGAAGCGCTCGAAGAACAGATCCACGCCCCACGCAGACTGCAGCGCGGGCGCCAGCAACACGGCCATGGCCGATCGCACGCGGGGGTCGGGATCCTCGAGCAGCGGGAGCAACCGTGCCTGCGCGC
>DATLLB010000091.1:0-10782 GCA_035538075.1 Enhygromyxa sp. | reverse complement strand
GTCACCGCCACACCGACGATCGCCCCGATCAGAAACATCGCCGCCATCCACCGCGCCCGCCCCTCGGTCGCCTTCGCGGGAAAGCGAATCTCGTGCAGCTCGCCCGCGCTCATGTCGGCGAGCAGCAGCCCGTCCACGTCATAGAGCGCCGCATACTCCCGCAGCTGTCGTCGGGTCGCGCCCTTGCGGGGATTCGGCGCAACCTTGCCGGTCTTGACCTCGACCACGTAGGTCCGCCACCAGCGTGAGACCAGCAGATCGGCACGGACCTCGTACTCGAGCCGCTCGCCGTCGACGAACATGTGCTCGCGCCTCGTCACCTGATCGGCGAGGACCCGAAAGCCTCGCTTCTTCAGCAGCTGCTCGGCCGCGAGCTCGCCGTCTCGCGCCCGCCGAAAGCGGCGACGCATTCGTGCTCTTCGCCACGCACGCGCGAGCCAGAGCGAGAGCAGAGCGCCGAGCAACAATCCGAGCACGAGTTCAGGCATTTCGCTCCATCATAGCCGCTCGGGCGTCTGCCACGCCGCGCTTCCGCGAGCTCGCTTTTGTGTTGGCGTCGCCCAGCCGTGCGGGCGCTCGGCATCCCATGGTTTGCCGGATCGTCGTCGCCCGCGAGGTGCGCGGTATGCTCATGTCCGAGCGCACCATGTCACGCCCTAGCTTATTTATCGCTATCTCGATGCTGCTCGCGCTCGCGGGCTGCCAACCCAAAGTATCGGCCGACACGCTCGAAGGCGAGCTGATCCAGTGGCTCGCCGAGCAGGGTCTGACGGCCAGCGAAGCCACGTGTCCCGACAAGCAAAAGCTCGTCGGCGGGCACGTATTCGAGTGCACCATCACCGTGGACGCGGTCGAGATCCCGGTTCGTGTCGAGGTCATCAACCCGAGCACAGGCGTGGTCGCGTGGACGCCGAAGTACAAGACGTTCACCCGACAGCAGATCGAGGACTCGATTCGAGCGCTGCCCGAGCTCGCCGGGCGCGAGCTCGCATTCGATTGTCACGAGACCGTGTTTGTCTCGGTGCCAAATTCGACGATCGCGTGCGACGTGATCGATCAGGGCAGCGCCCTGGCGTATGTTGCCACCTTCGAATTCACCGACGACCAGGGCGGCGGCGCGTGGGTGCTCGATCCGCCGCTCGCCGCCCCTACTGAATAGTCCTCAGCGCCGCCGCGGCGGCCACAGCAGCAGCCGCGAGACTCGGGCCTGCACGTCGGCATAATCGGCCCGGCGCGCGACCATGCGTCGCTCGATCAGCGGGATGCTGATGAAGTTGAACAGCACCGTCACGGCTACGGCTCCGCTGATCATCCACCAACGGTCGACGCCGACCGCGGCCACGCCGAACAACCACAGCCCCCACCAAAAGCACGTTTCGCCGAGATAGTTGGGATGCCGCGACCAGGCCCAGATGCCCTCGGTCATGGTCTCGCCGGGCCGCTTGCGGTGCAGCGTGTAGTCGCGCAGCTGGTTGTCGGCGAGCAGCTCGAGGTACACGGCAGCGCCGGTCACCAGCGCCGCGACGCCGTCGATCCAGCCGAGCGGACGGCCGGGCTCGAGCGTGATCACGAACAGCGGCAGGCAGCCGAGGAACACGATCACGGTCGGGAACAGGTGAATGCCGAGCAGGCTGACCAGCCAGTAGAGCTTGTTGGTCTGCGCCCGCATGTCGCGGTAGCGCCAGTCCTCATGCTCGAAGCCGGTCCAGCCGCGCGCCCAGTTGTGAGTCAGGCGCACGCCCCACAGCCACACCAGCGCGACCACCAGCACCACGCGAACGATCGCGGCGCTCTGCGAGGCGCCGAGCCACGCCAGATAGCTGACCAGCACGATCGGCGCGACGCTCCAGTAGGCATCGTAGACGCTGCTGTTGTCGTACTTCACGCTGAAGCCGAACACGACCAGCGTGCCGACCAGATCGGCGACCGCGAGCTGGACGATCGGCGAGTCATAGCCAGCCGCCGCGGTCAGGTACGCGCCGACGATCGCAGCCAGCAGCGCCACGACATACACGATCCCGATCTTTTGCAGTGCAGCCGCGCGGTCACTCATCAGTAGACCCCCGGAATGATGCGGTAGCGGACGCGATCGCAATACTTGGTCCACAGCTCGCCGTACTTGGCCGCGCAGCGGCGGTCGTCGTCACGCTCGCGCGGGAACAGCAGCACGACGTAATAGAGCGGGTAGAGCCACGGCCACGGGCAGCTCGCATGGCCGAGCGCGAGCGCGAGGCCGGAGGCCATCAGGATCTCGCCGAGATAATTGACGTGCCGCGAGACGCCCCAAAATCCGCTGCACAGCAGCGCGCGCTGGCCATCGCTCACCACCTCGGGCTTCATGAAGCCCAGGAATGGCTGCTCGGGCGCGGTCTTGAACGTGTACTTCTGCATGTTGGCCCCGCGCGCGAGCGTCCAGCCAGCGAAGAACACCAGCGCGGCGGCGACGGTCAGCGCCGGGCTGACGTGCGGGTTGGGCCGATCGACGATCGCCCACAGGCCGATCGCATAGAAGTACGGATAGAAGGTCAGGCACCCCCAGCCGAGCTTGAAGCCGACGCGCTCGGCGAACAGGTCGTAGGTGTAGAGGTGCACGCGCTCGAAGAACAGGTAGTCGCAGATGAACCAGCTGAGCAGCGCGAGGTGCAAGGCCACACCCGGCGAGGGATCGTCGGGGAACGCCATGTAGTGATGGGCGGCGAAGCTCAGCGCGTTGAGCTCGAGCATCACCGCGCCGACCAGGTAGAGGAACATCTTCGCGTCGACGCGACCGCCGAGGAACTGCGGGTTCTCGCGCCGACCGAGGTAGAGATCGGCGAGCAGCGACTTCCCGGTGCTCGCGGCCGGCAGCACGATCCAGGCCGTGAACAACAGGCCGATCGTGCACGCGCCAGCGAGGCTGCCCCAGCGATGATGGTAGAGCCAGTCGAACGGCAGCCACCCGAGCCAACCAACCAGCACCCACGAGAACACGGCCACGAACAAGACCGTGAGCCCGTTGAGGCGGTAGCGAAGCGGCTCGCCGGTATCGGGATCACGGACGTATCCGTCGACCGAGCGCGCGGGCAGCAGCAGGTGCAGGGCCAGCAAGGCCGCGTAGATGACGAAGGGAGCGACGAATCCGGGCAGATCGAGCATGGGTGGACGGCGGGAGCCTAACAGGCCCGCGCGTCGGTATGCTGGGGCATGCTTGCACGCTCCCGCACGTTGGTTGTCGCGCTCCTGCTCGCGCCGCTCGCCTGCAAAGGTGAGGGCGACAAGGACAAGGACGAGGACCCGGACGACAACCCCGATCCGGGCGCCTGGCTGGTCGGCGACAACGGCACGATGATCCGGTTCGACGCGCAGGGGAACGCGTCGGGCTACCCGCTCGAGCTCGACGCCGACCTCAACGCGATCGCGTGTCACGGAGTGCGAACCGCATGGGTCGCGGGTGAAGAGAGCACGGTCTTGCATAGCCGTGACGCCGGCGCGAGCTGGGACGCGATCGATCTCCAGTTGATCGCCGACTGGCGGGCGCTCGCGGTCGCCGAGCACACGCCCGAAGGCGCCGAGGCGGTGTGGGTGGTGGGTGACGCGGGCGCGGTGGCCTACACACCCGACGGTGGCGCGAGCTGGATCGCGGTGCCCGGCGCCGACGTGGACTTCACGGGCGTGGCCACCGATGCCGACGGCAACCTCGCAATCGCGGTCGCCGACGACGGCTCGATCTGGCAGCTCGACGAGCATGCCGCGAGCTCGATCCGTAGCGGCGCGACGGCCCTGCGTGCGATCGACTGGGCCACCCATGCAGATATCGCTGTCGCCGTTGGCGATGATGGAACAATGCTGCGCGCGGTCGCGGGTGACTGGACACCCGTGGAGCTCTCGATCGATCACGATCTGTACGCCGTGCGCGTCGCCGCCGATGGCTCGCAGATCGTCGCGGTCGGCGAAGCGGGTGTGATCGTGCGCCTCGACGGCGACGAGCCGAAGACGATCGAGCGCCAGAGCGAGACTCTGTATGCGCTGCACCTCGGCGCCGACGGCCGCGGACAAGCGGTCGGTGCTGCGGGGAGCGTGCTGATCACGAGCGACGCGGGCGCGTTCTGGATCGCGTGGATGTTGACCGACGCACCGAGCTTGCGTGGGGTCGATGACTTCCACGCCGGTGGCCACCTCTGACGTGCGACGTCGTGACGCTCGGCGTGACTCGAGCGGCGCGCACGTGTAGGCTCCGACGCGACGACTCGTGGGCTGTCTGCTCGCGTCCTCGCACCGCCTGCTCAACACCGATGCCGTCGACCCCAAAACAACCAATCACTGCCTTCGAGGCGCTGGAGCGGGCCCAGTGGATCGCGTTCGCGCCGTTCGTGTTCCAGGCCGCGTGCGTGCTGCGGGACCGCGGCATCTTGAGCGCGGTCGAGCGCGCCCGCGAGGGGCTGTCGCTCGAGCAGATCGCCGAGGCGGTCGACCTGCCGCTGTACGGCACGCGCGTGTTGGTCGAGGCGGCGATCGGGATCGGGCTGCTGACCGAGGACGGCGGCCGCTATCGCGTGACCACCACCGCGCTGCTGCTCGAGCACGACGCGATGACGCGCGCCAACATGGACTTCACGCGCGACGTGAACTACCTCGGCTTGGCCCACCTCGAGGCCGCGGTCGCCACCGGCAAGCCCAAGGGGCTCGAGGTGTTCGGCCAGTGGAGCACCGTCTACGAAGCACTGGCGCACCTGCCCGAACAGGTACGCCAGTCATGGTTCGCGTTTGATCACTTCTACTCCGACAGCGCGTTCCCGTCCGCGCTGCCGCTGGTGCTCGGGCACCGGCCTCGGCGAATGCTCGACATCGGCGGCAACACGGGCAAGTGGGCGACGGCGTGCCTGCGCGCCGATCCGGAGCTCGAGATCACGATCCTCGATCTCCCCGGTCAGCTGCGCAGCGCCGAGCAGAACCTCGGCAATGCCGGGTTGCTCGAGCGCGTGCGCTTTCACGCCGCCAACATGCTCGACGAGGATTGCGAGATTCCGGCCGACTTCGACGCGATCTGGATGAGCCAATTCCTCGATTGTTTCTCGGAGCGAGAAATTACCTCGATTCTGCGTCGCTGCATGGCGGGCATGCGGCCCGACAGCAAGCTCTACATTCTCGAGACCTTCTGGGATCGCCAGCGCTTCGCCGCGGCGAGCTTTTGCCTGCAGATGACCTCGCTGTATTTCACGGCGATCGCCAACGGCAACAGCCAGATGTATCACTCGAGCACCTTCCTCGCTTGCGTGGAGGCGGCCGGGCTCGAGGTCGAGGTTCAGCACGACGGGCTCGGCGTCAGCCACACCTTGCTGGTGTGCCGACGCCCGCGTTGATCCGCGTCAATCGACGAGGTGGGCGTAGCGGCCCTCGGCGAGCTTGCGCTTGACCTGCTCGACCTCCTCGGCGGGCATGTTGCGGTAGGTGACGCCGCCCGGAGTTTGCGGGTACGAGTCGATGGTCCCGTCGGCGTAGGCCCGCACCGCCTCGGTCATCAGCTCGGCGGAGAGCCGCGCGGTCGCCCAACACAGGCGCTCGTAGGTGTCGCCGCGGTGAACCGGAATCTCGCGCCGCGCGACAATCGGCCCGGTGTCGATGCCGGCGTCGATGAAGTGGCAAGTGCAGCCGACCTTCTGATCGGTAGCGATCGCCCAGGCGACCGAGGCCGAGCCGCGCAGCTCGGGCAGCAGACCGGGGTGCGCGTTGAGGGTGTGCTTGGCCAGCGCGAAGATGTGCGGACGAATGATGCGAGTGCCCCCGAGCACCAGCAGCTCGGGCTCGAGCGCGCGCAAGGCCTCGGCGCAGGCGTCCTGATTGTGGTGTGGGACGGTGATGCGGCGAACCTCCGGGTGTGCGGCCAGCAGCTCGGTGATGGTCGGCGCGAGCTCGAACCCGGCCATGCGCGCCTCGAATTTCGCGGCTTCTTCGACGGCCACCGCCGAGCGCTCCTCGATCACCGCGAGCGGCAGCAGCCTCGCCTGCAAGAGCGAGCGCAACATCTCCCGACCGTAGGGGTGCTCCTCGAGGACCAAGAACGCGTAGCGAATTGGCACGCCGTACGATAGACCAGATCGAACCCACGAGTTGAGCCGCCGCCCCCGCCGGCGTACGAAAGCGCTTTGACCAAAAGGACGACAATCCTCTAGATCGTTCTCCAATTGCGGCCGATTGTGGGGAGGGTTCGGGCGCGTCGCGCATTGCTCACGTAGGCTCGTCGCGTGAACATTCGAGCTTTGTTACGAACCCCTCTGCTCTGGATCGCGGCAATGTCGTCGAGCCTCGCGGCTTGTGGCGATGATGTCGGTACGCTCGCTGAGGCCGGGACCGAGGCGGCGACGGAGACCGGCGAGGGTGAGGGCGACGGTGATGGCGATGGCGATGAGGGTGACGGCGATCCCAGTGGAGGTGGCGAATGTGGCAATGGCGTGATCGAGGACGGTGAAGAATGTGATGGGGAGGATCTCGGCGGTCACACCTGCGACGGCTTTGGGTTCGCGCCCGGGTTCCCGAGCTGCAACGCCGACTGCACGCTCGACGAGTCGACCTGTGGGGTCGAGCCGACCTGTGGCAACGGCATCATCGACGGCGAGGAGCTGTGCGACGGCGACGACTTCGGCGGCCAGAGCTGCCAGACCATGGGCGACTTCGTCGGCGGCACGCTCGACTGCAACGCGACCTGCGACTCGATCGGCACGCTCGCGTGCCTGTCGGTCGGCGAGGGTGAGGCTTGCCAGTTCAACGCCGACTGTCCGGTCGAGGCGCCCTCGTGCGTCGCCGGGGCCTGCTGGAACGGCAGCGAGACCGATCCGTGCGAGTTCAACGAGCAGTGCAGCGAGGCCGCGCCTTCGTGCGCGAACGGGGCCTGCTACGACGGCAGCGACGGCGATCCGTGCACGGGTGAATTCCAGTGCTCGGCCGGGGCCCCGTTCTGCGCGCTCGGGAGCTGCAACGACGGCAGCCTCGCGGATCCCTGCGAGTCCGACTCGGACTGCAACCAAGATCAGGCGCCCTACTGCGTGCAGGAGCAGTGCTCGAGCGGCATGGAAGGAGACGCGTGCGGGGACGATGGCGACTGCGCGAACGTCTCGCCCTATTGCATCGACGCGGTCTGCCACGACGGCAGCCAGGGCGATCCGTGCGAGTTTCAGGCCGACTGCGGCGACGCTGCGCCGTTTTGCTCGGATCTCGGGAACACCTGCGAGGACGGGATGCCGGGCTCGGCTTGTGCGCTCAACAACGACTGCGTGAGTGGCAGCTGCGACGTCCCCAACGGCGTGTGCGAATGAGCGCCCGAAATTTCCTCACGCCGCTCCGCGGCTGAAAAAAATGAGCCGACGCGGAGGCGGGGCCGATGATAGGCTCGGGCCCTGCCCTTCCGTCGAGCTCGTAGATGCGCCGCTCTGCTGTCCTGTCCTTCACCCTGGTCTCCTCGTCACTCCTCGTCGCCTGCTCCGACGACGCGCCGGTCGACGAGAGCAACGCGAGCGAGTCCGAGAGCGAGGGACCGGAGAGCAGCGACACCAACCTCGAGACCGAGTCCGGCAGCGAGACCGAAGACGAGGAGACCGAGACCGAGACCGGCGAGCCGGTCGAGCCGCCCGAGCTGCCGCTGTGCGGGACCGAGCCGCCGCCCGGAGCTGCGCTGGCGCCCGAGCTGCCGACCTACGCGGGGCCGGGCTCGTGTCCGACGCTCGAGACCGGGCCGGGCACGCTCAACGTGATGCAGACCGATCACGGCGATCGGGAATTCTTCCTGGTCGTGCCGAGCGACTATCAAGCCGGCGAGCAGCTGCCGGTGATCGTGATGTACCACTGGCTCGGCGGCGACGCGGTCGACTTCTACGAGCGCGCCGAGGCCCAGTACGCGGCCGACTACTACCGCTTCATCGCGATCATCCCCGAGGGCCGCGAGTCGGGCGACGGCGTGCCGTTTCGCTGGCCGTTCACGGTCGGTGACGAGGATGCGCTGATGGACGAGGAGTTCGCGTTCCACGACGACATGCTCGCGTGCGTGCACGAGCAGTTCGGGATCGACAAGGAGTGCGTCTCGGCGATGGGCGTGAGCGCGGGAGCGATGTTCTCGGCGATGCTCGCCAGCCGGCACGGCGATCACCTCGCGAGCTTCATCTCGCTCTCGGGTGGGACCGGCGGCAGCCTGATCAAGCCATGGGTCCCGGCCGCGCACGTGATGCCGGCGATGGTGCTGTGGGGCGGGCGCGACGACTTCTGCATCGCGATCGACTTCGATCAGATCTCGATGGAGATGGAGGCCGAGCTGGAGGCCCAAAACCACTTCGTGCTCGAGTGCATCCACAACTGCACGCACGCGACCCCGCCGTTCGAGCATGAAGACTCGAACCTGCCCACCTACGCGCCCGCCTGGGAGTTCTTCCTCGATCACCCGTACTGGCTCGAGGACGGCGACTCGCCGTACCTCGACTACGCGGAGGCGACAGGCTCGCTGCCACCGTCGTGGCCGGAGTGGTGCGCGATCGGGGCCGGCAACGCGACGATCCGCCAGGGCGAGTGCGGCGGTTCGGAGTGCTGAGCGACTAACCGCAAGACCCTCCCCAGTCGGGGCAGTCGAGCCGGTCCTGGCAGTCCCAATCCCAGTCGCAGGGATCGCCCTCGCTGCCGTCGTAGCACTTGCCTCCGACGCAGTTGAGGCCGTTGGGGCACGGGTCGATCACGTCGACGCAGCTCTCGCCTTCGCCCTCGGCCGGGCAGCTCGACGTGTCGAGCTCGCATGAGTCCGTGCAGGTCGGCATGCCGGGACCGAACCCGAGCGCGACGCAGTCGACTCCGCCGAGCGCCTGACCGTCGCAGGCTTCGTCACCTTCGATGGTGCCGTTGCCACAGCTCGCGGTCAGACAGTTGGAGGTGTCGAAGCTGCAGCCGTCGCTGCACGCGAGCTCGCGGGCATGGACTGCGTGGGCCTCGGCTTCACCTCCGGCGAGCTCGCTGCCGTCACACTCCTCGCCGTCGTCGATCGCTCCGTCGCCGCAGGTCGGGTTGCTCTCGTTCCCGGTCGGGTCGCCGTCACCGTCTCCGCTGTCGCCGTCACCATCTCCGTCGCCATCTCCATCACCACTGTCGCCGTCGCCATCACCGGAGGGCAGGTCGGGATCGTCGGTGTCGCCCTCGGCCTCGCTGCCCTCGTTGGAGTCCTCCTCGTCGGTGGTGTCGGCGTCGGTCTCGGTGTCGGACTCGCCCGCGCCATCGGAGCCGCCGAGCCCGGAGGTGTTGGCGGTGCAGGCGAGCAGCGCGAGTCCAGCGATCGAAGTCAGCGCGACGTGACGGCAAACCATGGGGCACATCCAACCGCACCTCGGGGCGGCTCGTCCACACTTCATGCAGGTGAGCGTGATTCGGCGTCTCGCGCCGGCCCCGCGAGGGCGTGCTTGCTCTCGCGGAGTACGGGAAGCATCCTTGGCCCGCGACGACGGCCATGGATCTCGTCTACTTCTTCGAAAAAGGCGGCCCAATCATGTGGGTCATCCTCGTGGCGGCGGTCGTCGGCCTGTTCGTGTTTTTCGAGCGGCTCTACTCGCTGCAACGCTCGCGTGTCGTCCCCCGCGCGTTCGTGGATCGCATTCGCGCGATGGTCGCAAAGGGTCGCACCGCCGAAGCCCAGCTGCTGTGTGAGGAGAACGACTCGAGCATCGCGCGAATGATGGTTGCGAGCTTGCAAGCCTACGCCGACGGCAAGTCGCGGGCCGAGATCAAGGAAGCGGTCGAAGAGGTCGGCGGTCGCGAGGTCGCGCACCTCGACAAGAACGTGGAGATCATCGGCACCGTCGCCTCGATCTCGCCACTGCTCGGGCTGCTCGGCACCGTGGTCGGGATGATCCAGGTGTTCCAGCGCTTCGTCGAGGCCTACGAGGCCGGCCAGGCCACGCCCGACGTGTTCGCCGAGGGCATCTGGACCGCGCTGATCACCACCGCGTACGGGCTCATGGTCGCGATCCCGATGATGGTGCTCTACAAGTTCCTGCAGGGTCGCAACGATCGGCTGATCGTCCAGATGGAAGAGGACGCGCTCGGCATCGTCGGGCTGCTCGACGAGAGCCTCGCGCGACGTAACAGCGAGCCCGCGGTCGAGGAGGCACAGAGTTGAGCCTGCGCGATCGCAACTCCGGCCAGCTTCGTCATCGCCGGCGCCGCGAGAGCTCGCTCATCGATCTCACGCCGTTGATCGACATCGTGTTCCAGCTGCTGATCTTCTTCCTGCTGACCGCGACCTTTCAGGAGAGCTCGTCGCTCGACGTCGACCTCGCCCGCGCCAAGAACCAACAGAAGGCGCCCAAGCAGGAGGCGGTGGTCGTGTCGATCAGCGCGCGCGGGGCCTTTGAAGTGGATCAGATCCTCGTCGATCCGGGCGCGCTCGAGAGCTACCTGTGCGCGCAGGCCAAGAACGGCAAGGGGACCCTGCACATCCGTGCCGACAAGAACAGCAAGCACGAAGACCTGGTGTTTGCGATGGACCTGGCCAAGACCTGCGGATTCGAGAGCCTGGGAATCCTCCACCAAAACTGAGCCGGCGATCGACGTTCTGCGTTTGCCGCTTGTCCGGCTTCGCGCCGTCGTGGTCCACTCGCGCGGTGAAGCGCGTCCTCGCCCTCGCGACCCTCGCTCTACTGCCCTCGCTGCTCGTCACCTGCAAGGCCGGAACGGTCGGTGAGGTGATCGAGCCCGACAAGCCGACCGCCGCCGACGCGGTCGGCGAGCTCGAGTGCGCCGATGATCAATCGATGGCCGAGCCGCTGATCGTCGACTGGG
>DATLLB010000090.1:0-2349 GCA_035538075.1 Enhygromyxa sp. | reverse complement strand
TCTCGACCGTGCGCGCGCTCGAGGATCGATCGGTCTCGCGCTTCGAGCTCGAGCAGGTCGAGCGCTGGCTGTTCGAGGATCTCGAGGCCGATGGCGTGATCGCAAGCTCGCCAGCGCGTCGGCGGCGAGGCTTCGCCTGGTTCGGTGCGACGTTGGCCACGATCGCGAGCGCGGCCACGCTGGCCTGGTGGATCGGCCGCGACGATGCTGGCTTGGCGATCGAGCGAGGCGATTTGCTGGTGGCCCGTGGTACCGGCTCGCTCGCGCGGCCGCTCGCGCTCGAGCCGGTCTGCGGTGATCCGCCCCGCCCCGCTCGGGGGCGCGGCTGCTCACTCGACGAGCTGCTCGGCTTCTCGGTCCGGCTCGGCGACGAGCAGCTCGACCGTGAGCGCGCCGCTGCGTTGGCCGCCGCCGATCTGCACTTGAGCCTGTTCGGCGTCGCCGAGGACGGCGAGGTCCGCTACTACCTGCCGACGCCCGCCGATTTGTCGCTGCCGTCGCTGCGCGTCGAGTCGCGCTGGCGGCCGCTGCCGCTCTCGATCCAGCTCGGGGTCAATCATGCGCCCGGTCGCGTGCGGGTGTTCGCGCTGGCCAGCGAGGTCGCGCCGAGCGTCGCCGACATCGATCGCCTCGCGGCCGCGCTGCGCATGCAGCCGAGCGCGACGGTCGACGATCCACCCTGGCATCGCCGCCTCGATCGCGCGGTGCTCGGCAGCTTGTGCAGCGACCTCGATCGCTGCGTCTCGGCCGAGGCCGAGTTTTCGATCCTCGTTGCATCTGAAGGGACTGAACCATGAACGCCGCTTCGCTCGCTCTTCGTCTTCCGATCTGGTTCGCGTTGGCTGGAGCGCTCGCGCTGCTCGGTCCGCGCCCGGCTCACGCGGGGCGCCCCGAGGGGCCGCTGCCGCTCGCGAGCGCGACGCTGGCGGACGACGAGGTGGCTCGCTTCGCGTTGGTGATCGCGAGCAACGAGACCCGCAGCAAGGAGCAGCAGCCGCTGCGCTTCGCCGATGACGACGCGGCCCGCATCGCCGAGCTGTGGCTCGAGCTCGGCGCCGAGGTCGAGCTGCTGACCGTGTTCGATCAACCGAGCCAGGCCCGCTTCCCCGCCCTGGTCAAGCGCGCCGAGCAGCCCACCCAGACCCAGCTCGACGCCGCGTGGGCGCGACTGCGGAGCAAGATGGACGAGGCCAAGGCAGCGGGGCGTGAGGTCGAGCTGCTGATCTACTACGCCGGCCACGGCGACGTCGGCCCCGACGGGCAGGGCTTCCTGACGCTGGCCAACGGCGACGCGCTCACGCGCAACGATCTGTTCGGCAAGCTGCTCGGCGCGTCGCCGGCCGATCACAACCATGTGATCGTCGATGCGTGTCGCAGCGAGCAATTCGTGCTCTCGCGCGGCGAGTGGAAGCCCGATCGCGGACCGACCGACTACGGCGAGAGCGTGCGCGAGTACCTCGACGGCAACCACCTCGGCGCGCACCCGAACACCGGCGTCGTGTTGGCCCACTCGGCCGATCAGCAGACCCACGAGTGGGAGCACTGGCAGGGCGGCATCTTCACGCATCAGCTGGTCAGCGGCCTGCGGGGTGCGGCCGACATCAACGGCGACGGGCGCATCGAGTACTCGGAGATCGGCGCGTTCGTGTCGGCGGCCAACAGCGGCGTCGGTGATCGACACGCGCGCCTCGAGGTCGCCGTCCGACCGCCGCGCGGCGACGAGCGGGCGCCGTTGCTCACGCACGATCGCGTGGTCGAGCAGCGCGTGCTGCTGCTCGCGGGCGCCGATGCGGGTCGCTACAGCCTCGAGGACGCGCGCGGGGTTCGATTGGCCGATCTCAACCATGCGAGCGGACAGCCGGCCTACCTGCGGCTGCCGAGCGGGCCGCTGTACCTCTATCGGCACGACGCTGCGGACGGCGGCCGCACGGGCGAGGCCAAGATCGCCAGCAGCGACGCCGGAGTGATCGCGCTCGGGCGCCTCGAGTTCGCCGAGCCCGAGTCCGACGCTCGCGGGCCGATCGACGACGCGCTGCGCACTGGACTGTTCAAGGTCGCGTACGGGCCGGGCTACTACGCGGGCTACACCGATCAGGAGCACTTGCTCGCGGTCGCCGAGCCCGACTGGGAGGTGCACGTCTGGCAGCGCGATCCCGAGACCGGCGAGCTGGTCGAGGTCACGCGGATCGCCGGAGAGGGCCCCACCGACGAGGCCGTCGTGATCGAGGAGATCGAGATCGACGACGACTGCGACTGGTGTTGGGATCGCACCTGGCTGTCGCTCACCGTCGGGGCCGAGTTCAACGTGCTCGCGCCGACCGGCCGCATCTTGCTGCCGCAGGACAAGAT
>DATLLB010000089.1:0-9383 GCA_035538075.1 Enhygromyxa sp. | reverse complement strand
CCCCGAAGAGGTCGAGGCGATCCTGCAGCGCTCGGCCGAGCGCGCGCGGAAGATCGCCCGCGAGACGGTCGATGCGTGTCGGCGAGCGTGCGGGCTGGCGTGAACGCGGACGACCAGCCGATCATCGTCGGCGCCGAGACGCTCGATGAGCTCGCGGCGCTCGAGCCCGTCGCCGAGGCGGTGTTCGGACGCGGGCGCCGACAGGCCGGCTGGTTCGCTCGCAAGCTGCTGCGCGAAGGGGTCGAGGCGAGCCTGTCGAGCGTGGCGATCGTCGAGAGTCGCGTGTGTGGCTACGCGCTGCTGGCCCGCGCGCCGTCGCTGGGCACGGTGGCGCGTGGCTCGGGCGTGGGCGTGCTCGAGCCGCTGCGCGGGCGGGGCATCGGTCGCGCGCTGCTCGAGCATGCGTTGGCGCGCGCCCACGCGGCCGGCTGCGACGCCGCCGAGTTCCTCGCCGAGCCCGAGCGCGTGCGCTGGTATGTGGCGCAGGGCTTCGCGGTGATCGAGGAGCAGATGACCTTGCTCGCGCTCGGAACCGGGGCGCCTGCGGCCGTGCTCGCCGATCGCACGCCTGCGCCCGAGCGTGGCGAAGCGCTGTGGTCGTGGACGCCCGAGATCTGGGAGCGCACGCCCGCGCTCGAGCGAGCGTTTGTCGAGCGTGATGGCGCACGATTTTGGCTGACCCGGGAGGGCCGCGCGTGGTTGGTGCATCGCGGCGAACCGGATGATCCCACGGTGATCGTGCGTGGCCTCGCGGCGCTGCTCCGCGACTTGGCGCCCACGACCCCGCTGCTGCTCTACCCCTGCCCGGCCGCGTCCGTGGAGCGGCTGCGCGAGCCAGGCTTCGCGGTAGCCCAGCGCTCGTTCGTAGTCCAGCGCGCCACCGCAATTGCTGGACAATCGCCGACAGCTCGGGGATTCTCCCCGCCATAGCCCGCTGAGGATCTGTGATGCGTACTCGAGCCATGACCCTGTCCCGCCTGTTCCCCCTGCTTTGCGCCGCTTCGCTGGCGATCGGCTGCAGCGACGACACGACCTCGTCCGACGACGCGAACGAGACCACCGCCGCGTCGGGCACCGGCAACGACACCGAGTCCGACGACACGGCGATGGACACGAGCACCGACGACCCGCCGACCACCGACGACACGACCGACACCAATTCCTTCATCATGGAGGAAGGGCCCGACACCGGCATGGAAGAAGGCGGGCTCGGCAACCTCGGCGAGCAGTGCCAAGCCGATACCGACTGCGTCGAGGATCTGTTCTGCAACGGCGTGCCCGGCTTCGGTGGCATCTGCTCGGAGTGCGCCAGCGATGCCGACTGCCCGTCGGGCAACTGCACCTTCACCGGGTCCTACTTCGGCTGCGGCGACGGCAGCCAGGGCCAGATGTGCGAGAGCGACGAGGTCTGCGGCGACGGGCTGTACTGCGCCGAGGTGGTCAATCTCGGCGGCCTGTTCAACGGCAACTTCTGTAGCGAGTGCGAGGCCGACACGGACTGCGCCGACGGCCAGCTGTGCGCGCCGCAGATCGAGTTCATGGACCTCATGAACATCGCGGGCCAGCGCGCCTGCATCGATCCGGAGACGGCCCCGAACGGCCAGCTGTGCGACGCCGACGGCTCCGGCGACGAGCAGTGCATGGGCTTCTGCACCACCGCCGACATCATGGGCCTGCTCGAGGTCGGCGTGTGCGGCGAGTGTGAGACCGATGCCGACTGTGCCATGGGCACCTGCATGCCTGCGATGGTCGGCTTCGACGGCTTCGCCGGCTCGACCTGCGGGTGAGCTGCGGTTGTGTTCGGGAGTGAGGAGGTCCAGGCGCGAGCTTGGACCTCCTCGCCAATTTCAGTCGGGCGAAGCGCCGAGGCGAGCGGTGTTAGGCTCCGGCGAGTCGACCATGCAGCGCTTCTTCAACACGGCGGGGCCGTGCAATCCTGCCTACCACTACATGCTCCCGCCGCTGCGGCGGCTGCCCGATCTGCGCGGCTTCATCGATCGCATGCAGTACGTCGTGGTCCATGCGGCGCGGCAAGTCGGCAAGACCACGGCCATGGAGGAGCTCGCTCGCGAGCTGACCGCGGAGGGGCGCTACGCGGCGGTGTGTGTGTCGGCCGAGCAAGGTCAGGCGTTTCCCGATGACGTGGGCGCGGCGGAGCTGGTCGTGCTCGGCGACATGCGACACTCGGCAGGCCGGCTGCCCGAGTCGCTGCGTCCGCCAGCTTGGCCCGCAGCGCCTTCGGGCGAGCGCATCCGTTCGGCCCTGCTTGCATGGGCAGAAGCGTGTCCGCGTCCGCTCGTGATCTTCCTCGACGAGATCGACGCGCTCCGCGACGTGGTGCTGATCTCGGTGCTTCGTCAGCTGCGGGCCGGCTACAGGCTGCGGCCGCAGAGCTTCCCGTGGTCGATGACGCTGATCGGTCTTCGTGACGTGCGCGACTACGAGATCGACGACGGCGAAGGACGGCTCGGGACGGCGAGCCCGTTCAACATCAAGGTCGAGTCATTGACGATGGCCGGGTTCACCCGCGACGACGTGGCCGAGCTCTACGGCCAGCACACTGCGGACACCGGACAAGTGTTCGAACCGGACGCGATCGATCGCGCGTTCGAGCTGACGTGCGGCCAGCCGTGGCTGGTCAACGCGCTCGCGGCCCAAGCCGTGGATCGGCTGCAGCCTGATCGTCACGAGCCGATCACCAAGGAGTTGATCGATCGCGCCGCGCAGATCCTGATCGAGCGCCAGGACACGCACCTCGACAGCCTCTCGGCGCGCCTGCGCGAGCCGAGGATCCGCGCGCTCATCGAGCCGATGCTGGCCGGCGACGCGCTGGGTGACATCCCGCGCGATGATCTGCGCTTCGCCATCGACCTCGGGCTCCTGCGGATCTCCTCGAACGGCGGCTTGGTGGTCGCCAATCCGATCTACAAGGAGGTCATCGTCCGCGAGCTGGCCACGGTCCGGTGGTGGGTGGATCCAACGCGAGTATGCGATCGGCCGCGGTCGCATGGATCTGTGCCTGCACCTCGGTGAGGTGACGCTGGCGATGGAGCTGAAGGTCTGGCGGGACGGCGCCGCGGATCCGCTGCCGCAGGCGCTCGCGCAGCTCGATCGCTACCTGGATGGGCTTGGGCTGCAGAGCGGGTGGTTGGTGATCTTCGATCGACGCAAGAGCGCCGGGCCAGCGGCGACGCGGTCACGGCAAGAGCTGGCCCACTCGCCGGCCGGACGCGAGATCACCGTGCTGCGGGCTTGAGCCTACGGCTCGAACATCGGCGGTGACTCTTCGGCGTCCAGCGGCGGCACCACTTCGCTCTCCTCTCCGCCGACGTCCGGCTCCGCATCGCTCTCGCCTCGCCAGCAGCGGCCGATGTGAATGCACCCGCCGCACGCGGACACGTGCTCGAGCTTCGGCCACGGCTCGGTCGATCCACGCGGATCCTCGCCGCCCAGCTCGACCGTCAACAGGCGCGCCGCGGTGCGACGCAGGCGTTGATCGAAGCGAGCCAGGCTTGCGACGTCGAGCACCTGCAAGCCCGGCTCGGCCTCATCCTCGCGCAAGAACACCGCCCCCGCGCGCAGCGGGATCTCGGGCCCCCACAGCCGCCGCAGCGCGCAGGCCTGCGTGAGTCGACGAAAACCTCCGACCTCGTCGGGATCGAGGATCGTCGCGCGATCGGCCGGCGCGCGACCGTACTGCCAATCGACGAGGTTCAGGCGACCGGCGTCGTCGATCCACACCAGATCGATGCGCCCACGCACGATCACGCGGCCCTCGGGCGGCGGCGCGGCCTCGCTGGTGGGCGGCGGCGCGAACAGGTCGAGCTGCGCTCGGGTGTGCTCGCGCGGCGGCGCGACGATCGGCTCGTGCTCGCCGATCAGCTCGAGCGCGAACGGCAGCGAGCGCAGCACTCGACGGGGATCCTCGCGGTGCGCCGCGATCAGCTCCTGGACCCACGGACGCGCGGCGAAGCGCAGCAGGTCGTCGCGCAGCTGCTGCCAGAGATCGGGCGGGATGTGATCCTGCTTGGCGAAGCCATCGAGTGCGCGCGCAGGATCGGCGCCGAGTCGATCGAGATCGACGCGCCCGAGCATGTAGTGCACGAGCCGACCACGCGCGCGCGCCTCGGCGAGGCTCGGCGGCGGACGATCGCCGGGGTCGTCTTCGTCGGCCGCCTTGCGCGGCACGAACGGCAGCAGCTGCAAGCCCTGCATGGCCTCGCGCTGCTCGTGCGCGGGCGTGTCGAGACCGACCACGTGCGTGAGCAGGTAGCGACGCGGACACTTGTCGAACTCGGCCAGGCCCGAGAGCGAGACCTCGAGCTCGCAGTCACGCAGGTGCAGCGGCTCGCTGCGGGCCATCGCGGCGGCCAGGTCGGCGTGCGAGTCGGCGCTCGGGCGGCGCTCGGCTTGCTCGACCACGCCCGCAGGCTCGGGGGTCCATGGCGCTTCGGCTTGCTCCGCTGCGTCGACGCGCTCGCGCGGCGCTTCGCCGATCGCCGCCTGCCGCACGGCCTCGACGCGATCGAGCAGCCATCGCATCGCCGTGTCCGGCTCCGATCCGGTCTGCACGACCGGCCCGGCGTCGACGATCTCGAGCAAGCCCTCGAGATCGGGCAGCACCGCGTCGATCAGCTTGCGCCAATTCCCACCCTCGTCCGAGCGCCCCTCCGGCGCCTCGCCGAGCAGCACCAGCAGATCGCGAGCGCGCGTGGCCGCGACGTAGAGCAGCCGCCGACTCTCGGCGTCGCGCCGGGCTGCGAGTCGCTCGCTCACCGCGACCGCGTGGGCGCTCGGCCGCCGACGACCGACCAGATCGGGGCTGACCACCGCGAGCCCCAGCTCGCGCTCGAACAAGACCGGGCCCTCCTGCCCACGCGGCTCGGCGCCGAGCTCGGGCACGATCACGACCGGAAACTCGAGGCCCTTGGCCGCGTGCACGGTCATGATCCGCACCGCGTTGGGATCGGCCGCCGCCGCGACCTCGGCCGGCGCCTCGCGGTCGAGCAGATCCTCGCCGCGCGCGAGCAGCCGCCGGGCCACCGCCACCGCTCCGAGCCCGGCCAGCTCGCGCGAACCCAGCAGCGCGAGCAGCTTGTCGACGTTGGCGATGCGCTGCTCGCCAGCGTCGTCCCACGCCAACACCTCGCGCACGCCGAGGCGATCGATCGCGAAGCGCAGCACCCTCGCCGGGCCGAGGCGATCGAGCTCGTGATGCAGCCGGTCGACCAGCCGAGCCATGTGCGTGACCGCGGCGGCGTCGCGCGGCTCGAGCTCGACCGTGCAGCCGTTGATGTGATCAGTGAGGCGCAGGCGCTCGGCCGCCGCGAGCTCGACGATCGACGCGTCGGAGATGCCCCAGATCGGCGAGCGCCACACTCCGGCGCTGGCCAGCGCGTCGTGGGGATCGGCGATCGCCAGCATCAAGACCGCGAGCTCGCGGACCTCTCGCGCGGCGTAGAAACCTCGGCCGCCGACCACCACCGAGGCCACGCCGACCTCGCTCAGCGCCTTGCGGTAGCGCGCCACGTGGCTGTGCGTCCGCATCAGGATCGCCACGTCGGCGCCACGCAGCGGCTTGGGGCGCCCGTCCTTGCCCGTGCGCCCGAGCGGAGGGCGAGCCTCGAGCAGCAGCTTCACATGCTCGGCGAGGCGGCGCGCTTCGTGACCTCGACGCGTGCGCGCGTCCTCGTTGGGATCGCTGACCAGCAGCTGCACGGCCGGGAGCCCGAGCTGCTCTTCATGATCCTCGCGGACCGGCTCGAGGCGATCGACGTCCTCGACCCAGTCGACCGCGAAGCCCTCGGGGTCGTCGCTGATCAGCAAGCGCGCGAACAGTTGGTTGGAGAACTCGACCAGCCGCGGACGCGAGCGCCACGATCGCCGCAGCGCGTGCAGCCGCAGCCCGGCCGCGCCCGCGCGAGCCCGGGCCGCGAGCGACTGAAACAGCGACACGTCGGCGCCACGAAATTCGTAGATCGACTGCTTGCGATCGCCGACCGCCGCGAAGCAGCAGGCGCCGAGCGGCAGCACGGCGCTGGCCCGCTCGCCGCGAGGCACCGCGCGCTCGTGGTCGCGCGCCTCGGCGAGCAGGTGCACGAGATCGAGCTGTAAGCCGTTGGTGTCCTGAAACTCGTCGACCAAGAGCGCCCCGACGCGCTGCTTGACCTGGCTGCGCACCAGTCGATCGTCGCGCAGCAGATCGTGAGCGCCACGCACCAAGTCGACAAAGTCGAGCACCTGCAGGCGCTGCTTCTCGGCCGCGTACGCGCGCGCGACCGTGTGCAGCAGCGCGACGATCCGCCGCGCCAGCTCCTGCTCGGCCTGCGAGGCGACGGCGTCCTGCACCCGCTCCCAGGCCTCGGCGAACGGCTCCCACACTCGACGCGAGCGCTTGGGCAGCGTGCCCTTGCCGCGGCGCTGGCCGGCCACGCGGACCAGCGCCGGATACCAGCGGCGCACGGCCGCGGGCTCGCACTCGCCGATGCGGCCGCGCTCGATCGCCAGCGCGCGCAGGGTCGGACGCAGGCGATCTTCGTCGGACTGCTCGAGCAGCTCGATGCTCGCCGCCAGCTGCTTGCACGCGGCCTCCAGCTCGGCTTGCGTGGCCGCGCGATCGAAGCCTTGCTGCGGGCGACCGTGCGCGTCGATCAGCAGCGACTCGGGATCGCGGCCCTCCTCGCCGAGCTTGTCATGCAAGCGCCGCAGCGCCGCGCGCAACGTGTCGGGTCCGCCGAGCGCCCGCGCGGCCGCCCGCGTGTGCGAGTCGGGTTCTTCGAGCTCGCGCAGCAGCACCTCGTCGAGCGTGCGGGCGAACAGCTCGTCGGCGTCGTTCTCGTCGAGCACGCCGAAGCTCGGATCGACCCCAGCCTCGACCGCGAAGCTGCGCAGCAGCTGCCCGCACAGCGAGTGAAAGGTGCCGATCGGCGCGGCCGGGAGCTGCTCGACGATCGACCGCCAGCGCGCCGCCGAGACCTCGCGCTCGCCGAGCATCGCCGCAAGCTCCGGCTCGTCCGCCAGCGCGCCGATCGGATCGGCCGCCAGCGCCGAAGCTCGCTGCACGATCCGCTGACGAAGCTCGCGGGCCGCCTTCTCGGTGAAGGTCACCGCCCACACGCGCGTCGGCTCGCACGGCTCGCGCCGACCCACGCCGACGTAGAGCCCGAGCGCGACGCTGACCAGCGCGTGGGTCTTGCCCGCGCCCGCGCCTGCGGCCAGCACCAGGTTCGCGTCGAGCTCGAGCCCCGTCTCGCTCACGGCTCGGCCTCCACCTCGACCTCGTCGCCGCGCTCGACTCGACAGACCGATCCATACGGACAGTAGCGACACGCCCGACCGGGATCGTGGGGCCGCACGTCGAAGCGCCCCGCCGCCACGCCGCCGAGCAGCGCCCAGACGTTGTCGGCCAGGTTGCGCTGACCGATCTCCGGCAGATCGAGCGCGCCCACGGCCGCGCTCGGCGGACCGATCGTGCGGGTCGAATTCGCAGGCAGCTCCACCTGCGCGCGCGCTCGCAGCTCGCGTCGTTGCAGTGGATCGAGCTCCAGCAGCCCATCGAGCTCCACGCTCGACAGGCTCAGATCGAGCAGGCTCGCCTGCGAGCGCTCGCCATCCCGCAACGACACGTACGCCGCGTCGGTGTAGCTCAGCTCGGGTCGACGCGCGGCCAACCACGCGGCGTAGAGCGGCAGCTGCAGCTGCGTGCGCGCGAGCTGATCGTAGCGCAGCCGATCGCCCACTCGCCCGGACTTGTAGTCGATGATCAGCCCCTCGAGCTCGCGTCCGTCACCGCGGTAGTCGATGCGATCGACCCGCCCGACCAGCTCGAAGCGCCGCTCGCCGCGACGATCGAGGATCGCCAGCGGCACGCCTTCGACCGTCGCGCCATCCGCCGCGAGCATGCCGAAGCCAACCTCGAACTCGCCGGGCTCCCACGCCTCGATCGCCGCCCGCCGCTCGCCCTCCAGCGTGCGCGCGAGATCGCGGGCGACCAGATCGCGGTGCAGCAACCAAAGCGGCGCCGGCCCGGTGCGCTCGAGCTGCTCCCAGTGATCGAGCACCTGCTCGCAGACCTCGCGCGCGAGACGGTTCTCGAGGTGCGTCCGATCGCCACCCTCGAGCGGCGTCAGCCCTTCGCTGCGCAGCGCCTGCATGACCGCGGCCATGACCTCGTGCCGCACGCTGCCCTGCTCGGCCGCGTCGAGCTCGTCGCGGATCGACGCCCGCGGGCGGATCCGCAGCACTCGAGCCGCGAAGAAGCGAAACGGACACGCGGCATAGTCCTCGAGCGAGGTCGCCGAGCCGCGCCAGGTCGTGGGCCCATCCCAGGTGAAGCCGAGCCGCGCATGCGCGAGCTCGCGAGCGCGCGCCGACAGCTCGACGCCGGAGCGGCCGAGATCGCGAGCGCGCGCCGAAGACCAGTCGAGCGCCGGCACCAACACCTCGTGCGTGCGCGCGAGCCCGGCCGTGCTCGACTCGCGCGCGAGGCTCCCCAATCGCGCGAGCAACTGCCCACGCGTGCTGCACTGCGCGAGGCTCGGGACCACGCCGGCCGTCAGCTCGCGCGGCGCATGATCGGGCGCGAGGGCATGCGCCAGCGCGGTGAAGTAGCGCGAGCGCATGACCTCGCGTCCGTCCGCGTCCACGCGATGCGTCGAGATCGTCAGCTGCTCTCGCACGCCTGCGCACGCGAGCGCGAAGCTGCCCGCGTCGGTCCCCGAAGGCGCCGCCAAGATCGGACGCCCGGCCGCGCGATCGAGCAGCTGCCGATCGTCGTCGTCCAAGAACGGCAGCGGTCGCCCGGGTCCCGGCAGCTCGCCCTCGACCGCATGGATCACGAACACGTGGTCGCTCTGCGAGCGCGCCAGCTCGCCGAGATCACAAACGCCAATGCCCGCTCCTCGCACGCCCGGCGCTCGCTCGCGGATGCCGGCCAGCGCAGCCTCGAGGTGCGCTCGAAAGTCCGTGAGCGGCACCAACTCCTCCGCCACACCGACCGCCGCCGCCGCGTCGTCGAGCCCATGCCCGGCGATCTCCAGCGCCTCGAGGGCCGCACGATCGCGAGCCAGGGCCGCGACCGCGTCACGCTCGAGTCGACGCTCGCGCGACCCTTCGCCGAGCGCCGGCAAGCCGAGACAGCGCCACGGGACCCCGAGCGCACGCAGGGCCGCGAACACGGCGTCCAAGTGACCACGCAGCGTGGCGTGCCGCGGCAGCCGAAGCTTCTCCATCCGCGGATCCCCGCGATCCGCGAGCGCCTGATAGCGCTGCGCCGTTCGAGCGCGACGCTCATGATCGGGATGGGGCGTGCGCGCGAGCTTGGCCGCGTGCGCACGCAGGCGCCCGAGGTGACCGATCCCCCGATCGTCCCGCGAGCCGGCCTC
>DATLLB010000088.1:0-9433 GCA_035538075.1 Enhygromyxa sp. | reverse complement strand
CGCGGCCGCGGGGCACGGCGTGTTGATGTCACTGCACGAGCTCGAGCTGGCGCGACGCTACGGCGATCGAGCGCTGCTGCTGCGCGGCGACGAGCACGGCGGACATGCGATCGGGCCGGCGCAGGAGGTTCTGCGACCGGGCTTGTTGTCCGCGGTGTTCGGGGTCGAGGCGCAGCTGGTCGGCGATCAGCTGCGCTTCAGCAGCGGTCGCTAGGGGTGACCAAGGAGAGACGGGAGCGGGCCGCGACCGCACGCGCAGCCGGCAGCACCAGCACGCGCAGCGCCGCGATCGCGATCGTGCGCCGCTCGTCGATCGCCAGATACCCGTGTGCCCGCATGCGGCTCGGATCCCCGGCGAGGTCGGTCCTGGCCCCGAAGCCGACGTGCAGCTCGGCCTCCGCGAACACCCGCCCGACGGCCGTCTGCACGCGCGCACCGAAGCGCTCGCACAGCCACGCGAGCGCGCCCCAGGCCAGCAGCACGTGGCGTTGCTCGTCCTCGATCATCTCGCTCAGGCACGCACGCACGGCTCGATCTTCGGCGTGATCACGCGCGGCGATCAGCAGCATGAGCGAGACGGTCTCGGCCACGCAGCCCTCGCTCGCGAGGCTCTTGGCGATCGCGATCGGATCGACCGCCTCCACGCAATCGCGGACATCGAGCGCGCCCGGCTGGCTGGGCGTGTCCGCGTAGGCGTTGGCGAGCCCAAAGCAGCGCAGCGCGTGCCGTCGCTCGTCGGCGCCTGCCTGCACGCTCGCGGCGACCAGCCGTGCAGGCGCGCCGAGGGCCAAGAGCTGGGCGGTGAAGCGGGCGAACGAGGCCACCGAGGCGTGCTCGCTCTGCCCGTGCTGGCGCCACGCATCGGCCAGTGCCGCGCGAGTGTCCGGATCGAGCGTCGTCACGCCGCTCCGCGGCGCCTCGGCCCAAGCGGATCCGCCCGCGATCGCAGCCACGCGCGCGCGACCGTCCACGCTAAACGGCCGCCCCACTGCACAGTCGCCGTTGACCACGTAGCAGCACACGCCTTCGCGCGTCGTGTACGGACCGCAGGCGATCTCGTCGCCGCCGGAGATCAAGCCGCAGTTGTACGCGTCGAGGATGCACTCTTGCGAGTAGGGCTCGTCGTCGCAGGAGCTGCCCGCGGGCGAATTAAAGCAGACGTACGCGTAGCCCCAGTCCTGGTCGTACTCGCAGTCGGGCGGCGGCTCGAACTCGATGGTCCAGCTGTCGACGAAGGCACCGCACTGTTCTCCGCCGGTTGGGTCCTCGGTGTCGGAGGTCTCGCTCGTGTCGGAGGTCTCGTCCGTGTCGGAGCTCTCGCCCACGTCGGGCATCGGCCCCTCCGCTTCGCTCTCGCTCTCACTCTCGCCGTTGGTCTGCGTGTCCGCTCCGCTCTCGCCCTCGGCTCCTTCGCTCGCATCACCGTCCTCGACGGTCCGAACCGCGCAACCGAGCAGCGACGCCGCTCCGATCACGCTCGAGATCCGCTGCAGCAACACCCGGGTCGCTCGATCGTTGGCCACGACGCAGTGTAACCCGCGCTCGCGGAACTCGTGCATCATCGCCGCGATGCGCCGCTCTGCCTTGCTCTCGTTGGTTCTGTTCGCCATCGCCTGCTCCGACGACGGGTCTGCGCTCGAGGCCGAAGGCGAGACCGCGGCCGAGGCCGGCGACGGTGATGGTGATTCCGGCGACGGCGATGGTGATCCTGGTGATGGTGACGGCGACGGCGATCCCGAGCCCGGCCCGCTGAGCACCTGTGGCTCCGGCGGAGCAACCGGACAGTGGACCCGCTACGACGTCGCGCTCAGCTGGTACGAGGTGCTCGCGCCCGAGCCCGGCGACGAGCCGCTGCCGCTCGTGCTCGCGCTGCACGGCGACGAAGGTGTGCCCGACGCGGTGCAGTGGCATTGGGAGCAGACCTGGCTGGCCAACCCGAGCTACATCGTCGCGACCCCGCAGCTGCATCACCAAACCGCCGGACCAACCGCCGACAACGGCTGGGACGACAACCCCGACGATGGCGTCGAGCTGATCCTGCAGGTGCTCGCCGATCTCGAGCTGCGCTACGACATCGACATCAACCGCACCTACATCACCGGGGTCTCGGCCGGCTCATGGTTCCTCGGCCAGCGCGGCTACACGCTGCAGGACATGTTCGCGGCCACCCAGATGTCGTGCGGCGCCTCGCCGCTCGAGTGGGGTCTCTACGAATTGCCCAACGAGGCGTGCAAGATGCCCACGCGCCTCGAGACCTCGGCGGATGATTTTCTGTTTTCGTATGCGGAGACCCTGCGCGACGAGCTGCTCGCGGCCGGGCACGAGGTCGAGTTCTCCGCGACCCCGTGCTCGGGCCATTGCTGCGGCGGGCCCTACGAATATGGCGAATTGGCGTGGGCGTTCTTCTCCCAGCACCAGCGCTGCGGCGGGCTCGTGATGGGCGAGCCCGGCGGGAGCTGTGCGGCGTTCGGAGAGTTGCCCTAAAAGGCGAATCAGCGGCGGCGCCTGAGTCCGAGCAGGAGGAGCAGGCCAAACACCGCCCCCACACCACCGCTGCGATCCCCGGCCGCGCACGCACACCCGCTGTCTTCGCCATCGATGCCCGCGTCCCCGCCCGACTCGCCCTCGTCGTCGCTCGGATCCTCGCTGCCCGTGTCGGGGTCGGGATCGGGATCGGGCACCTCCGGCGGCTCTTCGCCGACGCCGATCGCGACCGGAACCGACTCGCTCACATTGCCGGCCCAGTCCTCGGCTTCGGCGACCAGCAACCACCCGCCGGTCGGAAACGCAGCATTCGCGAATGTATAGGGTGCGAACGCATCGGTCGCGACCACGTCGCCGTTGATCGTCAGCCGCACCTCCTTGACCCCGTGGCCCTCGTCCTGCGCGTCGACGGCGATGTCGACCGAGGCCATCGGTCCGTCATAGACGCTGCCGCTCGCCGGCTCGGTGATCGTCACGGTCGGCGCGACGTCGTCGGGCTGCGCGTTGAAGGCCTCGCCGCAGGTCTCGGCCGGGCCGAGCCTCGGGGTCGCGCACCAGTTGGCCCACTCGACGCTGCTGTCGAGCGTCTCCATCGCAAAGCCCTGGCACTGCGCGCTCGGGTTCCAGGTGCCGTCGACGTCGTGGCATGGCGTGATGTCGACGCCCGAGTTCTCCTCGATGAAGGGCACGGCGCGATGGACCAGCGAGTAGGTGTCGGCACCCGCTCCGCACGGCGGACCGCCCGAGACGATGCCGAACACATGCCAGCTGCCGTCGGGGTACTGCACGAACGCAGGCCCGCCCGAGTCGCCGGAGCAGGCCGCGTTGCCGGTCGAGCCGACGACCACGGTGTCGGTCGCCTCGCCGACGATCGTCTGGATCTGGTCCTCGCTCCAGCGCTTGATCCCGGCCCCGTTGTCGCCGTCGTTGTTGCCGAAGCCGACCATCACCGCCGCGCGTCCGGGGTGCAGGATCTCGAGCTCGCAGCCGTAGACCGGCGGCGTGATGGGGATGTCGTAGACCGGCTGCGCGAGCTTGCAGTAGGCATAGTCGTCGCCGTTGACGCCGTTGTTGTCGTTGGTCGAGTAGGCCGGGTTGCGCATGCAGTGATCGACCGGCACCGTGCGCGCGGGCGAGTTGACCGACTCGCCGAACGTAATCTGAGCCGGGTGCGGGCAGTGGGCCGCGGTCACGATGATCTCCGGATGCACGAGCGTGCCCGAGCACAGCCCGCCGCCGAACAACGCGACCGCGGTCGGCCACTGGCAGTTCTCGGCCGTCGGCGCGCCGGAGATCAGCGGGTCCTGCTCTGGCGATTCGACCTGCGGCTCAGCGGCGAAGGCCGGCGTGGCGAACAGACATGCAAAGAGACCCAAGGCCAAGGATCGACGCTCGATCATGGCCTCGAACGTACCAGATCGAGCCGGATCGATCAGACAGATCTCGACCGCTAAACGAGACCGAGTCGTTGCGCTCGCGCTTGGATCTCGCCCGCAGCACCGTGGATCGTTGCAAACAGAGCCGCACGAATCCACATGCCGTTGCGAACCTGTCGCCAAACCACGAAGCCCGGATGATCCTCCCACGACTCCGGCAGCTCGTTGATGCGCGGCAGCGGGTGCATGATCACGCAGTCGTCGCGCATGAGCAGGCGATACTCGCTCTTGAGCACGTAGGCATCGTCGGCCCCGAGCTCGTCCTTCTTCGCGCCGGCCTTGGGCTGACCGGAGCCGGCGTCCCACTCCTTTTGCAGGCGAGTCATGTAGATCGCGTCGGTGTCGCGGCCGTGCGCGCGCAGGTAGGTCTCGAGACCGTCGGTCACGCGGGTCGGGATCTCATGGCGGCCGAGGTAGTCGAGCAGCTCGTCGTCGGGCGCGAAGTCTTCCGACGAGACGAAGTGGATCGAGGCCGGGCGGAACTTGGTCAGGACCAGCGCCAGCGATCGCGCGGCGCGGTTGCGGGCGATGTCGCCGACGATCAGGATCCGCTTGCCGTCCACGCCACCGCTCTCGTCGAAGCTGTAGCGGAGCGTGTAGAAGTCGAGCAGCGCCTGGGTGACGTGCTGCGACTTGCCGCTGCCGGCCGAGATCACCGGGATCGATCGCTGCGAGCGGTGCAGGGCCCAGGCCGCCAGCGTCGAGAATTCGTCGTCGGCGTGGCGGACCACGATCGAGTCGAAGAAGCTCGACAGCGTGCGCACGCCGTCGGCGATCGACTCGCCCTTGGCGAACGAGGAGGTGGTGATGTCGGAGACCAGCGTGCTGACGGCCCCGAGCTTGTCGGCGCCGGCGATGAACGACTGAGCCGTGCGCGTGCTCGGCTGCGCGAACAGGTTCATGATCCGGTGCCCACGCAGGATGCCGAGCAGGAACTCGCGGCCGTCACGGTGACGATCGAGCCGGCGGATCGCGGTCGCCGTGTCGCACAGCGCCTCGAGCTCGGCGCGGCTGAACTGCTGGCTGAGCAGCACGAAGAACGGGAGGCCGTCGCGAAACAGCAGCGGACGTCGGCGGGCTCCGTCGTGGATGGCGTCGCGAAACTCCTCGTAGCTGATCGACATCGTCGCGCACTGTAGAGCACCCACCCACGGTCGGGCAGCCCCGGAGCGCGCAGCCGCGCTGCTGGATCGCGAGAGATCTCGCCGTCGGCCTCGGCGCGCTGGCGCGCATCGCTGACGCGCGAAACGGTGCACGTGGCCGGCAGTTCGCAAAGTCGGTGGCAAGGAGTGACTCGCTCACGTTCCTTTGGCCAACGCGCTGGTCTAGACTGCGGCCGTGGCGTCACGAGTCGAGGCCGGGCTCGTCCGGAATCCCGGTCGGGTACGTGTTGGGAGCGTAGCGTCGCCCACCTCGATGGCGCTTGCTGTTGCCGGCACCGACCTGTTGGTGACCGGCGAGGATCTCTCCGACGCGCTCGCCGGCTTGCTCGCGTCGATGCAGCCGCCGGTCAACATCCACTACGTGTCGCGCGACGACACGCTCGCCGCGCTCGGTGGTCCGCCCTCGACCGAGCGACCCGGGTTACCGATGGAGGTCGGCAACCCCGAGGCCGTGCTCGCGGTCGTCGACACGCTCAACAACATCAACCTCGGCTGGATGCGGCGCTTGATCGCCAACGCGAGGCTGCCGTTGGTCGTGATCACGCGAGGGGATCCCGATCAGCGCTCGTCGTTGCGCGAGCGCGTGCGCGAGGTTGGAGCGATCGACTGTCTGCTGCGCGACGAATTGTCGGCGCCGCTGCTCGAGGCTGCGATCGCCCACGCGCGCAACCATGGCCGCCAGACCGCGCGCCTGGCCGAGCTGCGCGAGCGCTTCTCGCTGGCGATCCGCGGGGCGCGAGACGGCATGTGGGAGTGGGATCTGGTCCGCGGGCGCGTGTTCTATTCGCAGCGCTGGCGCGAGCTCTTGGGCCTGCCCAACGACGGCGTCGCGCCTAGCCTCGACACGTGGTTGACGCGCGTGCACCCGCAGGACATCGATCGCCTGCGCGCCAACCTCGACGCGCTCATGCATGGGCACATCCCGGTGCACGAGCATGAGCACCGCATCCGCGACGCCGACAACCAGTGGCGATGGGTGCTCAGCCACGCGGTCCTGCATCGCAACGTCGAAGGTCAGGCGATCCGCATGGCCGGCTCGCTGACCGACATCTCGCCTTATCGCAAGCGCGAGCGAGCGCTGCGCGAGCAGGCCCGCCACGACTCGCTGACCAACTTGCCCGATCGCCGGGTGTTCCTCGAGCGTTGTGCTCGCTGCGTCGAGCTGGCGCGCGCGCACGACGACTACATGTTCGTGGTCCTGCTGATCGAGATCGATCGGCTCGCGCAGATCCGCGACAGCTTCGGCATCGACGCGGCCGATCGGGTGGTCGCGCTGCTGGCCAAGCGCCTGCGCGGCTGCCTGCGGCCCGAGGACCTGCTGTTCCGCTTCTCGGCCGGCAAGTTTGCGATCTTGATCGAGGACGTCGACGAGCCGAGCTTCGGCACCCACGTCGCCAACCGCATCCACGACACCGTCGCGCAGCCGTTCGAGGTCGACGGCACGACCACCTACACGACCGTCAGCATCGGCATGACCTCGAGCGCGCACGGCTACCGCCGGGTCGAGGACGTGGTCACCGACGTCTCGGCCGCGACCGACACCGCCCGCGACCGCGGTCGCAACCGCCACGAGATCTACGACACCAGCATGCGGATCGAGTCGCGGACCTTGCTCGCGCTCGAGATGGCGCTCCGCGACGCGCTCGACAAGGAGCAGTTCCAGCTCCACTACCAGCCGATTTTCGAGATCGATGACTCCGGCCGCGGGCGCGCGCGCGGGCTGGTCGGCTTCGAGGCGCTGCTTCGGCTCGAGCACCCCGAGCGCGGCCGGGTCTCGCCGGCCGAGTTCATCCCGATCGCCGAGGACACCGGGCTGATCATCCCGATCGGCCGCTGGGCGCTGCGCAAGGCCGTCCGCACGCTGCATGGTTTTCACGAGGAGTTCGGTCAGCGAAACCTGTGCGTGAGCGTGAACCTCTCGGCCAAGCAGGTCGGCGATCCGCTGCTGCTCGAGGCCATCGACGAGGCGCTGGCCGAGACCGGGCTGCCGCCCGAGTGCCTCAAGCTCGAGCTGACCGAGTCGGTGATGATGGATCGCATCGACGAGGTCAGCGCGCTGCTGCAGGACATCCGCAAGCGCGGCGTGCAGGTCTGGATCGACGACTTCGGCACCGGCTACTCGTCGCTCGGCCACCTGCATCGCTTCCCGGTCGACGGCTTGAAGATCGATCGCAGCTTCGTCAGTGCGCTCGACGGCACGCTCGAGAGCGAGAGCTTGATCCGCACGATCCTCGGCCTCGCGCACAACCTCGGCCTCGCGGTCGTGGCCGAGGGCATTGAGACGGAGACCCAGGCCAAGCAACTGGTCGCGCTCGGGTGCACGACCCACCAAGGGTGGCTGTGGGGCAAGCCGCTCGAGGCCGAGCGCGTGCGGTTGTTGCTGATGCAGCGATAGCTGGGTTGACCGCGGTCGAGCTCACCGCCTAAGCTGGTTCCGATGAGATGGTTCCTCTCGATTTCGTTGGCGTGCGTGACTGCCTGCGGGCCGTCGCTCGCAGAGGACGACGAGCGTGGCTGCGCCGAGGTGATGTACGACTCGCTGCTGGCTCCGTACCCGACGCACGACGACTGGTGCTTCCCTGGTCTGGGTGAGGACTCGCCGACGGGCCGGCAGGGGACTGGCGAGTGCAGCAGTGAGCCGCCCGGCGTGGTGCTCATCTGGGGCCGCTTCTTCGGGGCCTGCTCGAGCTGCGGGCCGGGGTTCTCGTTCTCGGACTGTCGTCCGCTGATCTGCGCCACCGACGAGGACTGTCCCTCGTTCCTCACGCGCAACAGCGACGACGAGGTTGTCACGAACGAGTACGAGTGCCGCAACTCGCTGTGTCAGAACGTGGACACCGAGCGCTTCCCGATCGACTACGTCGATCGATCGGACGCCGAGCTGCTGTGTCGCGCCAACATCGAGCGCGACGACTTCTACGAGGGTGAGGCGTTCTGCCCTGGCGTCGATCCCTTGACCAGCAAAGAGCCGTGTCCGCTGCCGCTGCCGGACGGGTGCATGCAACCGTGAGGCTCGCGCGACGAGCTTCGCGGTAGCCTGCGAGCCATGCCCCGTCTTTGGTGCCCCGCTGCCCTGCTCTCGGCGCTCGCCATCTACTGCTGGCCCCGCACGGTCGCGGCCTGAGGTGTGGGCGCGCCGGTCGGTCCGACCGGGTGCACCGCGACGGCCGAGCAGCCGCGACCGTGGACAATAGGGCTGAGCTACGGCTTCTCCGACACGCGCCTGGTGTTCCTCGGTCACGGTCGCTTTCGGCTGCAGCAGTGGGCGAGCGCGGCCAGCTTCGTGGCGGCGCTGAAGAACGGCACGGTGCTCGGGGCTTCGGTCGGCGCGCTGATGGGCGGGCGCATCGTCCAGCCGAGCGAGCAGTGGACGATCGAGCCCGGCGTGGTCTGGTCGCTGACCGCCGGGCGGCGCTTCTTCGGGCAGCGGCCGGCGATCCCGTTTCTGCTGGTGATCGGGACCTTCAGTGGCTCGTCGACGCGGACGCGGCAAGTGTCGACCGGTGAGCGCACGCCCCTGCATGCGTTCGACGGCAAGCTCGATCTCAGCGTGGGCTGGACGCTCGGGGAGAGCTTCAGTCCTTATCTATCGGTGCGCGGCTTCGGTGGGCCGGCGCTGTGGAAGATCGACGGCGAGCGGGTGCTCGGCGGGGACGTCTATCACGTGTCGCTCGCGGCCGGCTTCAACCTGAGCCTGGCCAATCGCGTCGCGCTCTACTTCGATGGGGCGTTCGTCGGGCTGCGCAGCCTCGGCGGATGCGTCAGCGTGCGGTTCTGAGCTCGGCGGATTGGGTTCACGGCGCCTGAAAATATTTTTGTGAAAGCATGCAAAGCCCGGCGGCGGGGGCCGACAAGCAGGGCATGCCGGGCACGCTCCATCAAGGCATCCTCGCAATCCTGCAAGAAGACCCATGGTTGGCGTTCGACCTCCTGGGGATTCGGCGACCAACCGACGGCGTTCCCGTCCCCACGCGGGCCGAGGTCGAGCGCGACGGCAAAGAGCCGCTGGAGCTGCGCCAGGGCTACCCCGATCTGGTGCTCGTGCATCGCGAGACCAACCCCCAGCGCGGGGTCGTGATCACGATCGAGGCCCAGAAGCACTACGACGCCGCGAAGCGCTGGCTGATCCCGGTGTACCAAGCCAACCTCGCCGAAGAGCATCGGCTCGAGACCTGGGTGGTCGTGGTCTCGCTGGATGAGCAGATGTCTCGCTCGCTTCGACTGTGGCGCGAGGGCGGCCCGCCGAAGGTGGAGGCTCTGGTGCTCGACGTCGAGTCGGTGCCGACGTCGCCGTGGCTCGATGATGCGGCGCGACGACCGATGGCAGCGGTGCTGGCCGGAGCCCTGCAC